>CAJCHN010000058.1 GCA_903970285.1 Rhodanobacteraceae bacterium
GCCATGCTCGGGAATCTCTTCGAGTGCCGTATTCCCACCTTTGCGAAACTGCTCGAACGAACTCCAGACTGGTCCCGGAACAAGCGCCGGGGCGGTGGAGCGAGAAAGCGAAGTGGACATGGGATCAAACCTCCATCCAGAAGATAGCACATCCGCAACGAATATCCAACGATTTCGTTGGGTATTCGTTGGTCGCGATATTTGGTTTTCAATCCCGAAGATCGAACAGCTTATCTTGTTCGGCATCATAGGTTTACGGGAATCGCCAACCCCAAATAACCCCGGATAAGGAGTTTGAGGAAGCGCCAAAGAGCACTACAGAGCGGTCGGGAGGCTCGCTCTTTGGGATGCAACGTCTGAGGTCGCAGGAGCGAAAACCAAATCCAACGACCATTGGTTGCATATCTCGAAAGGCGTGTGCGAACAAAAAGCGGTGATCCAACGCTCGCAATTCGGAGCCAACCCCACGAGACTCAACCCCAACGAAACCCCAGATAGCAGAATCGAAAAACTCTTCTTCTTTATTTTCAACACTTATCACTCGGCAAGACTCCCGATCAGGCCTCGTAACTCGTTGAAACTACGTTTCTGTCACCGCTCATAACCCAAAGGTCGTAGGTTCAAATCCTACCCCCGCAACCAATCAAATCAACAACTTGCAGGAGTCGTGAAAATCAAATCGACTCCCAATATCTCCCAATAAGAAAAATCGCAGTTTAGGCGCTCGCCCGCATGGGCTTGAGCACCATCTCCACAACCTTCCCATTCGCTTCCCGTTTCGATGAAGACATCGCCTGTCCATAGACGTTCATCGTCGTCTGGATAGAAGCGTGTCGCATCAATTCCTGCTGCACTTTCATCGGAGCTCCGGTCTCGTCCAGCCACGAACGATACGTGTGGCGGAACGTGTGCCAGCCGATGTCGGCGAACTTGCCTGCTGCTGCCTTGCGCAGCTCGTGAATGACAACCCGCTTGCCGTTCGCAGTGGGCTGGCTCTGCACGCACCATTCGCCCGTCGCCACGCGCATGTCGGACATGCGTTGCGAGCTGAGAGTGAACTCATCACGAAGGCACTACTGCGTGTTCCGGGCCTGGAATCGCTATCTGAACAAACCGCTAAACGACTCAGTGCTGTTGAGCATTACACCAAGGCCCATCGGCAATACTGCTGGCAGGTCGGTTCACTGGCCGATCTTCGACTTGCACCATTCCACATCCTTGCAAGTGAAGGAACAGTTCATGCAGACAAGCCGGACACCTGGCACATGAAGACGAATGCGCTTCCCACTTCCCCACACCCTCGACGGCGGCTACTTGATCGCAAGAGAAGCTGCGCTAAACTAACAAGCTAACCGGTACAAAAGATCGGGCAGATTGCTAGCCGCTGCGCACGTGCTCAAAGCACAGTAGCATTGAGCCAGTGAACTCCGACGAGTATTTCCTGCGCGAAGCCCTGGTGGAAGCGCGCGGCGCCGAGGCCGCGGGCGAAGTTCCGGTGGGCGCCATCCTGGTCGCGCCGGATGGCGAAACCATCCTGGCCCGGGCGAACAACCGGGTGCTGCGCACCTTTGACCCCACAGCGCACGCTGAGGTCGTCGCGCTTCGAATGGGAGGCAAGGCGCTGGGCAACTACCGCCTGCTGGGCTGCACCCTGTATGTGACGCTCGAGCCCTGCGCGATGTGCGCAGGCGCAATCCTGCATGCGCGGTTGGCGCGCCTGGTCTACGCGGCTGGCGACCCCAAGGCGGGTGCCTGCGGCTCCGTGCTCGGCGTCCTGAACCACCCACAACTGAACCACCGCGTTGAGGTAACGGCCGGGGTTCTGGCAGAGGAATGCGGCCCCATGCTGAGCCAGTTTTTCCGCATGCGCCGCAGCTGATTCTCTCTACCCGGCTCGCTTCCCTTTTCCGGAACCCGGCATCGAAAACTACATGGCCGCCGCGAAGAAGTCTGCCAGCAAAAAGTCCGCCAGCAAGAAAACAGCCAGGAAGACGTCCTCGGGAAAGGTGAACAGGTGGTCCGCCAAGGTGACGTCGGATGCGACGCACCCTGAGCCGGGCCTGTTCACCAGGGATGCCGAGACGATCGCCAAGCACCTGGCAACACCGGAGGTTTCGCCCAAAGGGCCGGCACAGGGCATGCAAATGCTCAACTTTTACATTAACCGGGCCGGCAAGAATCTGCCGGAAGAGCGCCACAAGGTTCTGGAACACGCCAAGGAGCTGCTTTCAAAGATCACTGCCAATGAAAAAGAAAAGGCCGGCTCTTGAACAAGCTGCTCACGTGCATCTATCTCTTTAGTCTAGTGTTTCCAAGAAATTAGCGTTTCCACGCTCAAGGGGATAAGTGCATGGCAGGACGTTTTGCTGGAAAAGTCGCGATCGTTACCGGATCCTCTTCAGGCATTGGGCAGTCGATCGCCATTCGTCTCGGCTCGGAGGGCGCGTCGGTGGTCGTCGACTTTCTCAATCACCCTGAGAACGCCGATCAGACCAAGTCGCAGATTGAAGCTGCCGGAGGCAAGGCAATTACGCTGCAGGCTGACGTGACCAAGCCGGCTGAGGTGCAGAACCTCGTCGAGCAGGCGCACGCGCAGCTTGGAGGTTGCGACATCCTGGTCAACAACGCCGGCGTGGAGAAGCACGCGCCGTTCTGGGAGGCAACCGAGGCAGACTATGACCTTGTCTTGAATACCAATCTCAAGGCGGCCTTTTTCCTGTCGCAGCGCTTCGTCCAGAAGCTGATGGAAGCCAAGAAGCCCGGACGCATCATCAACATTTCTTCGGTGCACGAGGACATGGTGTTTCCGAACTTTGCCAGCTACTGCGCGGCGAAGGGCGGCATGCGCATGTTGATGCGCGACCTGGCGATGGAGCTTGGACCGTACAATATCACGGTCAATAACGTCGCTCCGGGAGCGATCAATACGCCGATCAACAAGTCGCTGCTTGCGGATAAACCAAAGCTGGATGCGCTGCTGCGGAACATTCCACTTGGACGATTGGGCGAGCCGGAGGATGTCGCATCGCTGGTGGCTTTTCTTGCCTCAGACGAAGCCGCGTACGTGACGGGCAGCACCTACTTCGTCGACGGCGGGCTGATCCGGAACTACAAGGAGCAGTGACAGCGTCGTTATAGGACTGCCGCGGCAACACCTGCCTGTGAAGCGTCTTGCCGACGCTGAACGCTTCCGTCGTGATTACAAGCACAAACACAACGCCAAGGGCATGCACCAGCAGACGGAGAAATTGCTGGCCGATTACCTTCTGCCGGCGCTGGAACGGCCTTAGAAAGCGGAGAGATCGAGAGGGCTGGGAACGGGCCCTTACAGCGCGAGGCGGCCGCGATATGCCCACAGCCCCAGGCCGGGATTCGAGACGAAGAAGATCTCCTCTCCGTCGACGTCGTTCCAGCCGTCGCGCAGCGTCTGGGGATCGTAATCCGCCGTGTAGGTGGCATGGTCGCCGTACTGGTAGTGAACGCCTTCGATCTCCGCGCGGTTCAGGTGGCCGGGGCAGTAGCGGATGCGGAAGCGTCCTTCACTGGAGCCATGGATCAGATGGGCCGCCGCGCTGAGATTGGCGGCAAGGTGAGGGTCCTGCTTGACCGCGGCGAGGGTCGCAGGCGTGCCGCAGTAGCCATACTTGCGGATGAGCGCGTCGATCGCGGCATCTTCTCCAAACTCGTGAACCCCGGGAGCCAGGATGATGAGTTCCGCGCCATCGGCCAGCGCCATACGCGTACGGTAGACGGCCTTGTTGCCCAGCCAGGTCGAGTGAAACTCGTGTGGATCGAGGAAGACAACAGCCTTGTGGATCTCGCGCTCCAGCACCTGGAAGTTGCACTCCAGGCTGAGCGCGGCGGCGCGTTCGAAGCATTCGTTGTCGTCGCCAATGAACAGGCCGCGCATCACCAGTCTGCCCGCTCCGTTCTTGCCGACCACCGTCTGCACGTACACGATCTGCGGCAGTTCCCTGCCGAAATGCTGGGTGGCGTAGTTGAGTACGCGACGCACCGGGGTGTCCGCGCGCCCCATCATGCGCTCCATGCCGTATACCGCTCCGAGGAAGTGCGACCGATGAATGCCCTGCCCGCCTCCGGTTCCAATGAAGATGTTCTTGGAGCCATTGGCCATACCGACGACTTCGTGGGGAACCACCTGACCAATCGAGAGGATCAAGTCATGCGAACCGTCACGAAGCAGCTTGTTAACCTGTGCCGGCCAGGTGTAATCGAGCCGGCCCTCACTGACCTCGTGAATGAACTTGGCCGGCACCTCACCAAGCGTCACGATGTCGTTGCGCCAGTCGTGCACGCGGAAGAGGTGGCGCGGCGTGGCTCCGAACATCGCAGCAATCTGCCCGTCCGACATCGCTTTGTGGGTGCCCAGCGCCGGCAGGATGTCCACCAGCCGCTCGCCGTAGAACTGCCAGGCGAGCTCAGTAAGCTCACCCGAGCGGGAATGAAAGCGGGTGAAATCCGGCGGGACGACAAGCACGCGGTTGCGCGTTCCCAGCCGCTCCAGCGCGGCAAAGAGACCGTCCTCGATCTGCTCGCGGGAGAGCTCTGTCTCGGCGGATCCAAGTTCAAGAAATAAACTCACGAGAGGATTCTACCCGTGCCATGCGGCCGCGGACCGGCGCGTGCTGCCCCCAAAACGGCGTGTGGTTGATGGGGGGTTACAGCTTGTAAGCCTTTCTCACCAGGCCGACCGTCAGATCCTCCGCCAGCTCAAATGCTTCATTCTGATCCAGTCGCCCTTCGATGACCAGCCGCGCCAGAAAGGAAGAGTCGACACGGCGGGAGACGTCGTGACGGGCGGGAATCGAGAGAAAAGCACGTGTATCGTCGTTGAAGCCCACGGTGTTGCAGAAGCCGGCGGTTTCGGTCGTCTGCTCGCGGAAGCGCATCATGCCCTCGGGCGAATCGTGGAACCACCATGCGGGGCCGAGACGAAGGCAGGGGTAATGGCTGGCCAGGGGCGCAAGCTCGCGAGCATACGTGGATTCATCCAGCGTAAACAGGATGAGGTTGAAGTTGCTTTCATTGCCGTAGCGGTTCAGCAGCGGCCGCAGCCCATGCACATAGTCGGTCGGCTGCGGAATGTCTGCGCCCTTATCTCGGCCGAAGCGCCTGTACACCGCGGCGTTATGATTGCGCACACTGCCAGGATGGAGTTGCATCACCAGCCCGTCGTCGACGCTCATGCCGGCCATCTCGGTCAGCATCTGGGCTTGAAATAACTCGACATCCCCAGGCTGGAGCGAGCCGCTAAACACACGCTCATACAATCGTTCTGCTTCACCACGGTCAAGGTCCGCAGTCATCGCCGTCAGGTGGCCGTGGTCCGTGGCTGTAGCGCCCATACTCTTGAAGAACGCTCGCCGTGATCGCAGCGCAGCGAGGTAACCGGACCAGTGCGAGACGTCCTCATCGGTGACCTCCGCCAATCGATCAAGATTGGCGCGAAAGCCGGCATATTCGGCGTCGATCACGGCGTCCGGACGGAAGGTCGGCAGCACGCGCCCGCTCCAGTCCGACTGCCTGATCTGCTGGTGCCATGACAAGGAATCCACGGCCGCGTCGGTGGTCGCGAGAACCTCCAACCTGAACCGCCCGAAGAGTGCACGCGGCAGAAAGTCGGGCTGCGCAAGTGCCTTGGCGATGGTGTCATAGCAGGTGTCGGCGTTGTCGGCGCAGAGGCGCTCCTCGATGCTGAACAGGGTCTCGAAGACAAAGTCCAGCCAGAGGCGCGTGGGCGTGCCGCGAAAGAGAAAGTAGTGCTTCGCGAAGAGACGCCACACCTCCCGCGGATCGACGCTGTTCGTGCCGGATGATGTTCCAGCGGGACCGGCTTCTTGAATTCCCAGCGACTCCAGCGGCACGCCCTGTGAGTACAACATGCGAAAGATGTAGTGATCCGGCTCGATGAACAAGGCAGATGGATTCGCGAAGGGCTTGTTTTCCGCGAACCAGCGTGGGTCGGTGTGACCATGAGGCGAGATGATTGGCAGGTCCTTGATGCTTCCGTAGAGTCGGCGCGCCAGCTCGCGCGTTCTCGATTCCGCGGGGAACAAACGATTTTGATCCAACATGCACACCACCTCGCCCCGAAGCGTACCAAAAGAAAGGGGGCACCCGAAACATCGGGCACCCCCATGGTTGAACCCCTCAAGTCGGAAGACTCGGGTGGACGTCTACGGGATGTAGTAACGCATGCTGACATGCACCATGTTCTCGGTCGCTTTGGGCGAACCGAACGTAGCTCCGGCGACACCGAAGGTGCCGCTGGTCACGCCCGTCCAGGCTGAGCGCTCCAGGTAGCTGTAGGTGGCGCGGTACTGCAGTTGCCCATACTTAGGGCTGTTGATCGCCTTGTAGGTAAACCCGATCATGCCTTCCTGCAGGTAGCGGGTAAGGCCGCTGCAAGCCGCGGGGGTCAGCAGACCGCCGTTCTGGCTTGCCGGGGGCGTTTCGGTATTGCAACCGGTGTCGCTCAGACTGATGGGAGCGTAGCCGGTGAACGGAGTAGCCGTCACGCCGGTGGCATACACTGTCCGCTGCTCGTACGATCCACCGTAATAGGCGTAGAGGTCGAACTTCGGCGAGGGATGCGTCTCGATCGAGAGCAGACCGTGCGCGTTGCGAATCGGCTCCAGCGTGCCATTTGGGTGAACCGTCACGTCGCCCAACTGCTCCGAGCCGTAGCGGGCGGTGCCATCACCAACCATGCCGGCGAGAGCCAGATCGACGAACTTCGCCGGAGTCACGCGAACGCTGGCGAAGCCGCCGCCGCCGACCACGGTGTTGTTATACGGAGCAGCTCCCGGGACCACCGCCGCCGGATCCAGAGCGTCCGCCGCTCCCGGATACAAGCGCTCCCGGAAGAAGCGTGCCAGGCCGCCCAGTTCGACGTGCGCATTCGGGAAATCGAGGGCGATCTTCGCAACGACGTCAGGCGCCTGGTTGATCGAGTAATTCTGTACCGCGGCGGCATTACCGGACGTGTTGCCGGTGCTGTTGTACAGGCCGCCGGTGTTGCCGGAACTGGCGAAGAAGAAGTTGCCCGGGGTCGCAGCCGAAGTGTAGCCCTGGATCTGCGCGTTCTCAGCCGAAATCGCAACCGTCACAGCCGAGCCGAGGAACGGGTTGCCAAACTTCTGCTGAATGCGGAAGCCCGGCTGCCGCGCCCACGAGTAGCCGACCATGTACTGGGGGTCGATGGTGTTAGGCAGCTTTTCGGTGCGAACATCGGTCGACTTGCCGTCTTCGGTGACCAGAGACCAGGTCTGTCCGGCGGTGATCGCGGTGCCGGACTTGCTCTCAGCCTTCGCCCAGGCCTGGCGGACGCGGAACAGATAGCTGTTGGACTGGTTGCTATTGGAGGTGGTGCCGGCGCCCAGGAAGTCCGATTCGAAATAGCCCGAGAACTTGGTGTCTCCCAGCGCGCTTTCGAACAAACCGCCAAGACGTGTTTGACGAGCCGTGAAGTTCAACTCGGTCGTGTGTGCTTCGGAAGCGCCGGGATATGGAATGGAGTTGAGCGGAGTATTGATATCCGAGTTCAGCGCGCGCTGACGGAAGACGCCTTCACCCGCGATGAACAGAACCGGAGTGATCTTGACACCCTTGTAATGGATCACCGAAGGGCTTTCGATCTTCTCCGTGAGCTCTACCTTGTTCTGGCTGATGGTCGAAGCCAGGCCGGCGTTGGTCGTCTGCAGGTCGGTTACGTTGGCTTTGAGCGCCTGCACCGCGTCCGTGTTGGCCTGCACTGTCGCATTGACGCTCTGCGCCTGCTGCGTTGCTGCCTGGGCCTGGGCCTCGGCTCCGGTCGCAGCCGTCTGCGCCGCCGCCAGCGCTGCTGTTGCCTGTGCGTTGGCCTGGGTCAGCGCGTCGATCTGGGCCTGCTGGGCTGCCTGCTTTTCCTTCAGCTCGCGAATCTCGCGAGCCGTCTCGCTCTCCACTGCTTCGTGGTGAGCGGCCTTGCGACGGCGGGCCTTGTGCTTAGCTGTACCGGTCGCCCCTGCGTCGGATTCTTTCGTGATGACCGTCGTCTTGGTCTCACCCGGAGCCACCTTGACTGTCTTGGTGGTTGTCGACAGGGGCTCTTGCGCCTGCATCGGAAGCGTGCCAACCATCAGCATCGCCGCCATTGCTGCCTTCATCTGCTTGGTCATGGAACCTCTCTGGAATTACAAGACAGGGAAAAACACGCAGCGAGGTGCTGGACCCGTAGGCCTACCCTCCGCTTTGTCCCTGCTCTGTATCCATGATGCTCCCTGGCTTTCGTGAATTCCCGGCCAATCCAGGCTGTATTCACCCAAAATTTACAAACCGGGAATTCAGTCAGTAAACACCGCTTTGACGTCGTGGTAGTTTCCTGGGGGTGTCGACTTGTTCGGTCAGTTACCCTGAGCTATGCTCCGTTTTTTACTGGCTACCCTCCTCGCGCTGACGAGCGCAAGCACGGCGCAAAGCCCCGCTGTCATGGCGCAAAGCCCGGCTGCAGCAGCCAGCCGGCCGCCGTTGCCTCTGGTTCCCATGCCGCGTGAGCTGCGCATCTCCGGTGCAGAGCCTATCCCGAAGGGTGTCAGGATCTCCTGTGATTCCTGTTCCGGGAATATGGAAGACAAGTTTACGCTTCAGGATCTAACTCGGACCCTGGCGGAGCGGCACATCCCTGCAAGCGGAACATTTACCATCCAGTTAGTCCGTAGCCAGACATCCAGCCTGCCGCCCGAAGCGCAGGCGGAAGGCTACACCATCACGCCGGGAACACATTCGGTTACACTCTCCGCCGCGTCCGCCACCGGCTTGTTCTACGCGGCGCAGACGCTGAAGCAGATGATCGTAGCGGATGGGTCCGCTGCCGTGATTCACCTTGCGAGCATCCAGGACTGGCCCGCCATGCCATACCGCGGCATGCAGGATGACATGTCGCGCGGCCCAATCCCAACGCTTGACTTCCAGAAGCAGCTGATCCGAACGCTCGCCTCGTTCAAGGTGAACATTTACTCCCCCTACTTCGAGCATACCCAGCAGTACGCCTCCAACCCGCTGTTTGCGCCGCCTGGCGGCAGCATCTCCGCAGCCAATGCGCGGGAGATCGTCGCCTATGCCGCGCAGTACCACATCACCATCGTCCCGGATCAGGAGGCGTTCGGGCATCTCCACCACAACCTGAAGTGGGAGCAGTACAGCACGCTGGCCGAGACGCCCCACGGTTCCGTGCTCGCTCCGGGACAACCCGCGTCGCTGATGCTCATCAGCCAGATGTTTACCGAACTCGCACAGCTCTACCCTGGACCGTTCCTGCACATCGGCGCCGACGAAACGGTCGACCTTGGGCTGGGCCAGACCAAGCCAGACGTCGACAGTCGCGGCCTTGGGCCGGTGTACCTCGACTTCCTTGAGCAGATTCAGACGAGGCTTGCGCCGCTGCACCGCAAGCTGCTCTTCTGGGGCGACATCGCACAGACGATCGTGCAGGGCGCGACCGCTTACAGTTCGCAAGCCGGCGCACCTTCTGCCGATCATCCCGACCCCAACATACTGCGAAACCTGCCCGCTGCGTTCAAGCAGGGTACGATCGCGGTCGCCTGGTGGTACGCTCCACACCCCAGCGGTGGCTTCGCCAAGTTTCTGAACCCGTTTACCTCGGCCGGCTTCGAGACCTGGGTCGCGCCCGGCGTGAACAACTGGTCGGTCGTCTTCCCCGATAACAACGACGCACTGGCCGACATCCAGGGCTTTGTCGCCGAGGGTCAACGCCAGCATTCGACCGGGGTGCTGAACACCACGTGGTACGACGACGGGGAGGGACTGCCGAACCAGAACTGGTATGGTCTGCTCTTCGGCGCCGCCGCGGCATGGCAGCCGGGTACAGCCTCTATTCCGGACTTCGAAGGCTCCTACGGCCGGGTGTTTCACGGCGATGCGACGGGCGCGCTGGACCAGGCACAGATTGAGCTGATGGCCTGCCATGAACTGCTCCGCGTCAGCGCACATGTCGGCGACGGCTCCAACGGCCTCTTCTGGATCGACCCCTGGTCGACGGACGGGCAGAAGATCTCCGCCAAGCTGCTGCCCTATGCGCACGACCTGCGGCTGCACGCTGAGCGTGCGCTCACGCTAATCGCCAATGCCCGGGCGTCCTATCCATCCGAGCCGGAAGAGACGTTGGATCGCGTTCAGGGTGCGACGCCGCTGCCGGTTGCCCCACCCCTCGCGTCTGATGCGACGAGTGGGGTCACCATTCCCAACTTCAACGCTGCGAACGCATTCCCGTCGAACCCGACTACCCTGCGCCACCCTGACGCAATCGACGCGCTTGAACTCGGCGCGCGCCGCATGGACTTTATCGGCCTCAAGTTCCAGCTCGCCGACGAGATTGTGCAGGGATACAGCCGCGCCCAGGCCGATGCTTTGAGCACGGACAAGAAGACGCACGCGCAGGTAGGAAAAGAGCTTTCCGACATTCGCGGGATCAACGGCCGCCTGGAGGATGTCCGCGACACCTACTCGCTGCTGCGCGATCTTTACCAGCAGGAGTGGCTGCGCACCAATCGTCCGTACGCACTGCGTCCAATCCTGGAACACTACGACTCCGCCATTCAGCTATGGCAGTCGCGCATCGATCGTCTGCGTAGCGTCGAACGCCAGTACTCCGACAGCAAGAGCCTGCCGACTCCCTTCGAACTCGGGATGCCTTCGCACTGACGCTCCACCCAGCACGATGGTGTCCTTCTCGCCCATCCTCTCCACAGGACGTTTTCCGGAGACTCGATTGCCGATCGGCCCAACCCATCTCGCCCCCATCGATCTCGCAATCGTCGCGCTCTATCTGGTCGCAATTACACTCTTCGGTCTGCGCTTCTCGCGGAAGAACAAAGGCTCTGAGAAGTCTCTCAAGAGCTACTTCCTGGCCGACAACACCATCCCCTGGTGGGCTATCTCTCTCTCCATCGTCTCGGCCGAGACCAGCACACTGACCATCATCTCCATCCCTGGCGTCGCCTTCGCGGGCGATCTCGGCTTCCTGCAGGTTGTGCTCGGGTACATGCTTGGCCGTGTGGTAGTGGCGCTGCTCTTTCTGCCGAGATACTTCCGCGGCGAAATGCTGACCGCCTACCAGTTGATTGATCAGCGCTTCGGACACGCGCTGCACAAGGTGACGGCGGGTCTTTTCCTGCTGACCCGCGCCGCGGCCGAGGGGGTGCGCGTCTTCGCCATCTCGATCGTGGTCGGCATCGCGATCGACGTGGGGGATGTGAAGGCGATTGCGATCATCTCCGCGCTCACGCTGCTGTATACCTTCGAAGGCGGCATGGCCGCGGTGATCTGGACCGACGTGGTGCAGATGGCGCTGTACGTTGCCGGCACGCTGGTCGCACTGTGGACGCTCGGGTCGCATGTGCCCGGAGGCTGGGCTCACATCCAGGCTGTGGGCGCGCCGCTGGGCAAGTTCCACTGGCTGGATTTCGCCTTTAACCTGACGCAGTCCTACACCTTTTGGGCAGGCGTGCTCGGCGGAACGTTCCTGACGATGGCGAGCCATGGAACCGACCAGCTGATGGTGCAAAGGATGTTGGCAGCGCGCAATCTGGGCGAGTCGCGGCTGGCGCTGCTGAGCTCCGGAGTCGTCATCTTCTTCCAGTTCACGCTCTTCCTGCTGATCGGCGTGGGGCTCTTCGTCTTCTACTCAGTTCACCCGGCGACGTTCAAGAGCCCAGACCGTATCTTTCCCACCTTCATCGTGCACGAGATGCCGCACGGCGTTGCCGGGCTGTTGATCGCGGCGATTCTGGCGGCGGCGATGTCGAATCTGAGTGCGGCATTGAACTCGCTCGCATCGACGACCGTCGTCGACTTCTTCGTCCCCTTCCGGAGTTGGAGAGAGAACCGAAAACTAGGTACCCCCATCGCGCCTTTGTCTCAACCGATGAATGGGGCCGCTGCTACATCTGCCGCCAGCCAAAGCCACAACACCCTCATCTCCCGCCTGGCAACCATCTTCTGGGCGGTCGTCCTCTTCCTCATCGCTGTCTACTCGATAAAGGCCGGGGGCAAGGGCCACGTCGTCGAGACCGGGCTGTCGATTGCTTCCGTGGCCTATGGCTGTTTGCTGGGCGTCTTCCTGCTCGGAACGCTCACGCGGTATGCGACGCAGTGGGCTACCATCGCGGGCATGGTCTGCGGCTTCGCGCTTAACCTGTGGCTCTGGCAAGGAACATTTCCCATGCACCTCGGCGCGCTCACCATCCCGCACATCGCCTTCACCTGGTTTGTCCTGATCGGTGCCGCCGCGACGTTCGCGCTCGGTTCG
>CAJCHN010000059.1 GCA_903970285.1 Rhodanobacteraceae bacterium
TCCAGTACCGCACTTTTCAGATTGTCGTAGAGCAGGACACGCGGCACACCCTGCCATGCTGCGAAAGCAGCGAGGTGTCCGCGTAGGAAGTTCTCCATCCGGGCGTCGAGGCAGAAGCGCAGGAAGATCTGGCGCGAGTAAATCGCGGTAGGGACGCCCGTCACCGGGCGCCCCCCGCACAGAACCTACGGGCGGAATTCCCGCATTCGGCTCCCACCTTGGGTGTTTGACGCGGAAGCGTTGAGACGGCCAGGGATGGGATATCCGGGGCTTGGGGAGCCAGCGTTCCGCCAGCTTGTCCACCATCGTCCATGTCGTGCGGTCCTTCTGGCTGCGCCTGCGCAGGGCGCGTCGCCAGAGGTCGACAACATAGTGTCGGAACGCCGAAAGAGCGCGCATGTTCGTGGGCACGGCGTGGTAGGCGAAGTAGCCTCTCAACACCGCCCCGAGCCATGCGCCCTGTTCAGCCACGCCCTGGTGCCATCGCCGTCGAAGTCCTTCGCCGATTTCCAGCAGCCTCGCCCTTTTCCGGTCACGTCGCGTGTGCCGGGCAAGCTGGAAGCCGCCCTGTCGCGAGCGCGAACAGATATGGGTAAAGCCAAGGAAGTCGAACGTCTCCGGCTTGCTGTCCCCTCGCGCCGCCCTGTCGGACGCGGCCCTGCGGCCGAATTCGATCAGGCGAGTCTTCTCGGGGTGCAGTTCCAGGGCGAATTCCGCCATACGGATGCGTAGTTGTGCCAGGAAGCTTTCGGCGTCCGACCGATGCTCAAAGCCAACGACGGTGTCTCAGCATATCGCACGACGATCATCGCACCGTGCGCATGGCGTTTCCGCCACTGCTCGGCCCATAGATCGTAGACGTAGTGCAAGTAGATGTTCGCCAGTAGCGGCGAGATGACCGCCCCTTGCGGGGTGCCTTTCGTCGCCGATTGTCTTACACCGTCCTCCACCACGCCCGCCTTCAGCCATCCGCGAATGAGGCGCAACACGCGCCGGTCGCCAATCCGGTGCTCGACGAACCGCATCATCCAGTCGTGGTCGATGTTGTCGAAGAAGCCCTTGATGTCGGCGTCCAGTATCCAGTTCACCGCCTTGCTCCCGATGCCGACCGCGAGCGCGTCCAGCGCGTCGTGCTGTCCCCGGCCGGGCCGAAACCCGTAGGAGAAGCCGACGAAGTCCTGCTCGTAGATCGCATTGAGAACCTCAACCACGGCGCGTTGGACAATCTTGTCCTCCAGCGCCGCGATCCCCAGCGGCCGTTGCCGGCCGTCAGGTTTTGGGATGTAGACACGCAGGCTAGGCTGTGCCCGGTAGGAGCCAAGGTGGATGCGGCTTTCGAGGTCGCGTAACCGCGCCTCCAGACCCTCTCCATAGGCGTCCCATGTTATCCCATCCACACCGGGCGCCGCGTCGCTTCAGCCAGAAGTAGGCTTTGCGCAACAACGCCGCATCGATGTGGTGCAGTAAGGTGGTGAACCGTTCCCCTTTCTTCTCTCGTGCCACTTCCCGTACGCGGTCGATCCCCGATGACGAGGCTGCCCGCTCCTGCGCGCGGACCTCGTGCGGATCGCCCACGTTTCCCTCGGCCCCCACCCTTGGCTCCACCCACTCCTTGCCCCGTCGCCGGGGTTCGTTCGCAGGTTTCATTGCTACTATGGTGGGGTCTGACTTCTCGCCGCCGTGCATCACAGGCTTCGACCCTTTGGCCTTCCCTGCGCGGACCGGTGGTGCGCGACACCGCCGGCCAGCAGCGAGATCTCCCGGTTCCCGGACAAGGAGCGTCCATGCATGCTGGGGTCTCTGACCACGCCGGACCGCACCGTCGCTCGCGATGACGCGGCGATGCGTGTTGCCTTCCAGGTTGGTAACCCTGTCGGCGTCCGGGAGAAGGCCCTTTCGCGGCTCAATGGCCAGCCTGCACGATCCCCTGCCGACGCTTCGCCCTGCCCCTCACGGGACACGACGCACGGCTTGGGGGCGATGCGACTCGCTAGGTCTTCATCGTAAAGGACTTTCACCTCCTACTCCTTGCCGGTCTCCCGGCGCACTACCAACGGCCCTTGATGTTGACCCGTGGCCGGGTCAACGGCCGCCGGTATCTCTTTGACTTCGCACGCGGCCGCATGCCTTGCCCCTTCGGCAGCCCCGCGTGCACACCAGTCAGGCCTTCGGGCTATGGTATCACACCTCGATAAGCGCGCGCAGCTCGCTCGTCACCTCGGCCACGACGGCGGCCCAATCGCCCGGACGAGGCTGGCGGTAAATCCGCAGCGACGGATACCACGGGCTATCGCGCCGTCCGTTGAGCCAGCGCCAGCAGTGATCGAACCGATCCAGCATCCAGACCGGCTTGCCCATCGCCGCGGCCAGATGGACGACGGCGGTATCCACCGAAATCACCAGGTCCAGGTTGGCAATCAGGGCCGCGGTGTCGGCGAAGTCCGCCATCTCGCTCATGGCGTCGGTCAGCCTGGCGTCCGCGGGTGCCGCGGGTCCCTCCTTCTGCAAGCTGAACACATGCAGTCCGGGCAGTTCAAACAACGGCATCAGGGCTTGCGGATCCATCGAGCGCCTAGGGTCAACCGCCACGGCACCTGGGTTGCCCGCCCACGCCACGCCGATCCGGGCGCCTTGGTTGGTCATCCCCGCCAAACGCCGGCCCCAGGCCTCCGCCAGCACCGGGTCAGCGCGCAGATAGGACACCGCACTGGGAATGCTTGACAGAGTAGTCCCCAGCGCCAGCGGCATGCTGAGCATCGG
>CAJCHN010000060.1 GCA_903970285.1 Rhodanobacteraceae bacterium
GGCACGTTCACGATGCCGTTGGAGAAAGTCACGACGCTGGGCGCCGCGACCAGGCTGCTGCCCGACCCCGGACCGATCTTCGCCAGATAGACGTCTTCGAGCGTCCCGGTGGGCTCGACTGGATTCGGCGTCACCGGGAAGTCGAAGTTGCCCGTGAGATTGCCGGTGATATAGGCGTTGCCCGCCGGGTCGGTCGCGACGGCGGGAGTCAACTCGAAGCCGCCGCCATATACGGGCGTCGGCCGCGTCTGCGCGGTCACGCCCCCGAGATAGGTCGAGTAGACAGCGCTGCCTCCGTTGCCCGCCAGTTCGACGACGAATCCTGTCGGATTCGCTCCCTGATAGCCCTGCACCGCATTGATCAACGGCAGGTCCGTGGACGAAGTGATGCCCGAGATGTAGGCGTTGCAGGCGGAGACGCAGCCCGGCGTAAGCGCGAGGCTCAGCGGGCTCACGGAAGAGTAATTCGTCGCCCCGCTGGGTCCGCTCAGAAACGTTGAGTAGATCAGGGCCGTCCCGGCGGGGTTCAGCTCGGTCACGAAGCCATCCGGATAGCTGGTCTGGTACGCTCCGGGGGTGGTGGGATAGTCCTCCGCGGTGGTATCGCCGGTCACGTAGGCGTCGCCGCCGCCGTCGACCCCAATGGCTTTCGCCGATCCCGGCCCGAGGAGCGCGGAGTAGACCAGTGCCGTGCCGGCCGGATTGAGCTTGACTATATCGACCCATGGACCGCCGGCATAGCCGCTGTATTCGAAGGCCCCGGAGGTCACCGGAATGTCATAGGCAGAGGACTCGGTGACGGTCACATAGAGCTGGCCGGAGTTATCGACCGCGATGCCGTAGGGAGAATCGCTCGTGGAGCCGAGCAGCGTCGAGTAGACCAGCGACGCCGCGCCGCTCTTCGTGGGGTCGAATTTGGCCGCGAACCCGGCCGATGTTGCCCCCGGCAGATAAGCCGTCTGGTATGCGCCGGCGGTCGTAGGGAATGGTTCGCCGCCGGTTATGCCGACGATATACGCATCGCCCTGTGTATCCACCGCGACCGCATAGGAGTAGTCGTTGCCGCTTCCGTTGTTGTTGTACGTTCCGCCCAGGTAGCTCACGTAGCTCGGTACCAGCGCCGGCGCGCTGGTCGATCCGTTCGGCGCAAGCACGGCCAGAAAGGCGTTGAAGTTGGAGCCCGGTGCGCCATTTGGATTGGCGGGCTGGTAGGCGTTGGCCGTCGTCGGCAGACCAGCCCCGGCGAATCCCGTCACATACACTGAGCCAGAGGAGCTGACGGCGATCGCGGTCGGGTATCCGGTGAAGCTCGGGGACGAACCTGTCACCGTCCCGTTCGACAGAAGGTTCCCGTTCGTGTCGAACTTCGAAACCGTGAACCCGCAGGAGGCTCCGTTGGCGTTACCCTCGCTCAACACATACGTATTTCCGCTTGCGTCCGCGGCGATTCCAGTGGAATACGAGTCGCTCGCCAGCAGGTAAGTTCCGTAGTCCAGCACCGGGTCGATCACGAGATTTGCCGCATGGTCGTATGCGCCGACGGTAAATTCAAGTTCTTCCGCGCCGCCCTTTTTCTTCACCAATCGATAGCTGACATCAACCCGCCGCTTTGCGTCTCCCGATACTCCCGGTTGGTACGCCACTGGCTTCAGAAATTTAACGTCTCTGCTGCCGACGCGCAGCACGAGGTCTCCCGACTCATCGGTGCGCGCCTGGTCTGCTCCCTGAAGCGCAAAACCAATCTTTCCCGCATCGGCCCCTGGCTGGAGCAGGAAGTCATACTCCAACCGGCTCTCCTTGCCGTAAAACGAGAGATCGATTCCCGGATATACCGATTTGTAACTCACGCGCGCATATGTCGGCACACCTGCGATCCAACTCCTTGGGTCGCTGCCGGTAAAGTAACTGGCGGTTGCCTTCAGTTGCGACTCGCCCAATATCCGTGCGCGCCGATTCGCCTTGAGCAGGTTCATCGACAGCGTCTTTGCCGGTCCCGGTGCGACGCTCGTCGCGGACGCCGGATTGTCCTTCGGGCGCTCCGCCGCATCCCGCAAGACCATGATTGCCTTGCCGTTCTCCAGGCGCAGCAGATAGCCCGGCCCATGGGCCACAAAATGAGCGGAACTCTTGTCCTGACCCCGATTCGGCTCAAACGCGAGCGGGGCTCTCGCGACGCTGAGCGATGGTTTGCCGGCGAACGCTTTATTCCTTCCTGGGTCGCCAGACGGACCTGGC
Source organism: Rhodanobacteraceae bacterium (assembly GCA_903970285.1). Classification (GTDB taxonomy): domain Bacteria; phylum Acidobacteriota; class Terriglobia; order Terriglobales; family Acidobacteriaceae; genus Edaphobacter. The sequence goes on from CAJCHN010000060.1 coordinate 2,236, forward strand.
TGCGAACGTGCAGGAGGAGCCGGTTCCTGCGCACGACTCAACTGCGAACCAATGAATAGGCAAAATACCGCGAGAAGTATCTGGAAAAGACGAACTGGACGGGAACTAAAGGAATCTGAGACGGAACCAGACGCTCGCCTGGAGCCGCAAGCAATAGAACCAAACATCATGGCAAGAGATCCTCAATGAAAAGCAGCCAATATGACAGAAAGGTAAAGTTCCGGAAGCCCGTGCTTCGATCGAGATGGCGAGTGCGGGTGGAATAGAGCAGATGCCCAGATATCCTTGGCACAAATTAATGCAAAACAACTAAGTATGAGTAACCGGTTAAATCGCGGTTCCTCGCGGCAAAACTATTCTGTGATTGACTCTAGGCAAAATATCTTCTCGCAAGCTGCATGAATATCCCCCATATGGGAGCTATCTGTGGCAGACTATTTCCATCCCCTGGGCCACATTTTCAACGGAGCTTCTTATGAATGTGGATGACGCCCTGCGCGACCTGCTGCCGATCCTCTACGCCGCGCCTGTGGAGCCTGCAAAGTGGCGCGCCTTCCTCCATCGGCTTTGCCAACTGACCGAAATATCCAGCGGGTTCCTGGTTGCCAGCAGGCCAGCGTCCGGAAATGCTTGTCTCGCCGGGGCGGGAGCGGAGCATGATCCCGCGGCCATCGAGCTTTACAATCGCCGGTACGGAGAGCATGATCCGTTCCGCGCCGCCTTTCTGAAACGAGGTAAGGTCGGCGTCATTGACGGAGAGGAGCTTGTCAGCAGAGCGGAACTCGTCAAGACGGAGTTGTGGAATGAAGTGCTGTCTCCGTACGGGCTGCACCACGTCACCATGCTCTGCGGCAACTGCGACGCAACCGGCATCGAAACCCTTTCGCTCTGGCGGAACGCAACACAAGGCCCGCTTAGTCTTGCTTCATTGAAATTGCTCGAAGCGTTGACGCCCCACGTTCAAACGATGCTTCGCCTCAACGCCCGGCTGCAGGTTGCCGACTCGTGCGGCTCTCTGTCGGAGACTGCGCTCGGCGCTTTGGACGTCATGGTTGTTCTTGTGGACGGAAGACGCCGCGTCCAATACATGAACTTCAATGCTGCTCAACGACTTCCAAGTTTGATCGGGATGACCATCCGCCGCGGAAGACTTGTCACCTCGGATGCGGCGGACGACTCCCAGCTGGAGGAACTGGTGCGGCGCGCAACCGCGGCTTCGACGTCCGGCGGCAGCGAATCGGGCGGAGCCATGAAGATAAGGCACCCGGAGTCGCCCGGATACCTGCAGATCTCCGTGACCCCTGCGTCGGAACTCCCGCACATGGCGGAACGCGATCGGTGTGCAACGATTTTCATCGCCGAGCCCCAAGCGGCGCCCCGCCCGCGTGGCGAACTCTTGCGCGAGGTCTATCGGCTTACGGCAACGGAGGCGCGCCTGGCTGATCGTCTCCTCGAGGGCAAGGACCTCCGCGACGCCGCCCAACATTTGTCGATGACCTGGTCTACCGCCCGCTTTCACCTTAAACGGGTCTTCGCGAAGACCGGTACCTGCAGGCAATCGGAACTGATGAGACTGATGCTCTCGCTTCCATCCCGCGCCGATTAGAGCGAATCCAAGGCAGTTGTACCCGATTGTGTATCACCCTGAGCGCCCGTGACAACGGCTCTTCTCACCTGTCTCGACCCCTGTCATCCTGAAGAGTCTGTGACTTGTTGGGAGGTGGCATCAGCAAAGCTCGCCGTCCTGCTCCATCCCCATGCTGGCCTCCGGTTCGCTGGTGCTGGCCGTCAGGGCGCAAATCTCTTCCGCTGAATGGGGATCCCCAAAACTTCGTCATCTTGACCGAAGCCGCGCTGGCGCGGCGGAGAGACCCCCGCATTTGCCTTTGCCCTCCGAAGCCTCGTCATCTCCGGTGCGATGAGACGCCGAGGACGGCAGTTCTATCGTTCCGGTTATGATGTCAGGGGCGATCATCGAGAGGCTTGATCGGAATACGCAGCGTGTCGCGCTTGGCCTCAAGCGCCTGCGTGCGGGATTGGGCGGGTAAAGAGGAAGAACATGGTGAATAAGGTCTTGATCGCGGGTCTTGCCGCGCTTTGCATCTCTGCGAGCCTTTCAGCCGGAACCCTCGGCAGCTCCAAAGCCAGCGCGTCGCCAACCCCCTTCATCGTCGTCGACCAGTTCGGCTACCTGCCGGATGCAAAGAAGGTCGCCGTCATCCGTGATCCCGCCGTCGGCTTCGACAGCCGATGGCACTTCGCGCCGGGCACCGTCTATCAGGTCGTCAACGTGGAGACGAAGGCAGTCGTCTTTGAGGGGACACCGATCGCCTGGAACGACGGTGCCGTGGATCCCTCGTCAGGCGACCGCTGCTGGCAATTCGACTTTTCGAGCGTCGCCGCGCCCGGGCGTTATCTCATCCGGGACAAGCGGGCGGGCTACGATTCGGCGATCTTTCGCGTCGCGGACAACCTCTACAAGCCCGTCCTGGTGCAGGCTGTGCGCATGCTCTACTATCAACGCGCCGGTTTCCCCAAGGAGGCGCGTTACGCCGGCGCAGGCTGGGCGGACAAGGCAAGTCACATGGGCCCAGGTCAGGACTCAGAGGCGCGGTTCTACAGCGCCAAGGACGATAAGACGACATCCCGCGATCTGCACGGCGGATGGTTCGACGCCGGTGATTACAACCGCTATACCCGCTGGAGCGGTGACTATGTCGTGGGCCTCCTCCACGCCTACCACGAGAGCCCGACAGCCTTCACCGACGACTTCAACATCCCGGAGTCCGGCAACGGCATTCCCGATCTGCTCGACGAGGTCCAATGGGAGATTGAGTGGCTAAAACGGATGCAGAACGAGGACGGCTCGTTATTGTCGGTGATCGGGTCCGCTTCGGGAAGCCCGCCTTCGGCGGCTACGGGGCCCAGCTTCTATGGCCCCGCGACCACCTCCGCGACCTATGGAGGCGCCGCGGCCTTCGCCTATGCGGCCAGGACCTACGCCGTGTTTCCCGCGCGCAAGGCGTTTGCCGGCGATCTGCGGAAGCGGGCGGTCATGGCCTGGGGTTGGGCCCAGGCGCATCCCGACGTGATCTTTCACAACAACGATAATCAGTCGAAAGGGCTCGCGGCGGGGGACCAGGAGGTCGACGGCTACGGACGCGAGATGGTCTCCATCGCCGCCGCGGTCTATCTCTTCGATCTCACGGGAGAGCCGGTCTACCGCGGCTACATCGACACGCACTTCCGCGACAACCGCATCTTCACCCAGAAGATCACGCTTGATTTCGACTACTCGCAGACAGCGCCGCTGGTCTACTATGCAACTCTTCCCAGCGCGACGCCCTCGGTCTCATCCGCCATCAAGACCGCGTTTGCCAACGGGTTCGAAGACATCGGCTGGAGGGCCGCCGGCAGCGATCCGTACCGCGCCCATATCTCGGCGTATGTGTGGGGCAGCAACGCGACAAACGCCAGCCACGGCGACATCTTTGGCGACGAGGCGCTCTACGGCTTGGGCACCCACACCCCGGCCGAAGCCATGAGCGCGGCGGCCGGCTATCTGCACTATATAGACGGCGTCAATCCCCTGGGCAAAGTCTATCTGTCCAACATGAAGGCCTTTGGCGCGAGCGATTCGGTCGACCGCTTCTACCATACGTGGTTTGCCCATGGCAGCCCGCTATGGGGCAGCGTGAGCGACTCGAAATTCGGGCCTCCGCCGGGATACCTCGTGGGTGGCGCCAATCCGCGCTACAACTGGTTCAAGGGCTGCCCCGAGATCAACCCGGGCTGCGGCAAGGCGCCACCTTCACCCCCAGTCGGTCAACCGCCGCAAAAAGCCTACGCCGACTTCAACGAGAGCTGGCCCATCGACTCCTGGGAGGTGACCGAACCATCGGTCGGCTATCAGACTGCCTATATTCGGTTGCTGGCAAGGTTCGTTCATTAGAGCGAAACCAGGGATGCTATGTCCTGAAACCGCGTACTCTAAGTTGACGCGACCATCAGGGAGCGTCAACCTCGCACAGACTCAACGGGACACAGTAACTCTGGTTTCGCGCTGGTTAGGGTCGCGTCAGTCCCGAGTCCATGCGCCAGGCCAGGCGGCACCAGGAGCGGTTTATGACAGAAGAACAAATACGAGAAGCCCTGCATGCGCACTGGAGCGCGTCGGCCGCCGGCGACGCAGACACGGAACACGACATCTACGCCGATGATGCGATCTGCGATTATCCCCAGTCAGGCGAGAGAATTGTTGGGCGAAAGAATTTGCAGGCGTTGCGCAGTCATCATCCCGGCAAGCCATCGGGCTTTAAGGTCAAGCGAACTCTCGGAGAGGGGGATCTTTGGGTCACCGAATACACCATCACCTATCAGGGCCGGCCATCGTACACAGTCAGCATTATGGAGTTCCGCGACGGTAAGGTGATCCACGAGACGCAGTATTTCGCTGACCCCTTCGAAGCGCCTGCGTGGCGCGCCCAATGGGTTCAGCAACACGTCTGATCTCGCCACATCGCTTTTCCGGCGACCTCAATTCATGAACGAGGTGACCTCAGGTGGTTGTCCATCGCTCAATCATTCAGCGCCGGGCACGAGCCTGATCGCTTGAGGAAAGCTTCAATAGTTGTTCTGGCCATGCGGATACCCCGGTATGCCCGAACATCTGGAAGCTGACCGAGGATGAGTTGGCGGGCTTCAGCCTAAACACAATCGGTCTCGTCTTTGAGGGCTACGTCTTCCTGTCAGGCGGTCAATCCGGTGGTCTAGCTAGCTTCGGGCCGCCTGAACGCGATGAACGTCCGCTGCAGGTCGCGCCTGCCGTGGCAGGTGTCGTTCTTCTTCGACCGGGCCATTCAGGAGCCCGCCCTGAGCATCTGGAGCGGCAAAGCATCAAACGTCGCGCGGGCACAGCAAGCTCTTTATCACCGCGCCGTGTGCAGCCGGGCGGCTCACCAAGGCGAATACAACGCAGCCGTTGAAGCCGACCATAGCGAGAGCGCGGCACTACAGCGCTCCGCCGGGAGTGCGAGATGACAGCTCCACTTCACGAGAAGACGCAGCACAACAGGATGTCCCTGACCCGTGAGCTCGACCTGTACTCGCAGGGGGCATAGCTGTACCCAATTGCGCGTCATCCAGAGCGCGGCGAAACGCAGCCTCATCGCGAGTCGCGAAGTCGAAGGATTTGCGGTTTCCCTTTGCCTCCGCTCGTCCGGCCCCAACCCACCGGTACAGATACTCTGGAACTGCTCTCGTTGACAGAAAAGGATTTGATAGTGGTGGAGGCGGCGGGAGTCGAACCCGCGTCCGAAACTACCGATAACAGAGAGCTTTCATGCTTTTTCCAGGTTCATCTTTGTCTCGTCACCGCCGCTTAGAACGGACGAAGATGCGACGGCGACCAGTCTGATTAATCTCATCCGACCCGCGCAGACGGAGCAGGGAAGACCAGCCTACCGTGCGACGATCGGTACCCGCCCGTAGGCGAAGCGGGAGCGATCGGCAGCCTAACTAATTAGGCAGCAAGAGCGAACTGAGGTTCGGCACTTATAGTTTTGGGCGCGATTACGGGTGTACCCACCCCGGCATGCCTCTCTGCCACAAGCAACCCCGTCGAAACCATGACGCCCCCACATGGTGGAGCAGCTTCGAGCATTGCATTCTGCAGCGCTGTCAAAGAACCAGAATCAAGTATAGCGGTCCAGGTATCCTCACGTACACCGAACACTTGTCGAACAAGCGATCGGCCTGGCGGAAGCTTGAAAACGGGGAACAACCAGCCCGCCAGCGGTGTCTAAGCAACTAGAGTGAGCGAGCACTCTGCCGTCGGCGGCGAACTTCCGGAATGCTCGCAGACTTGGCAATCCCGCCAGAGTTGCAGTCAACCAGATTACGCCGTAAGGTAAAGGACACCCGAAATGCAGGCGGGCACATGGATGGGTAATCTCGCGAGCGCGGTCGGAGTCAGGACCCAGGACGAGGCGTTGATCGCCGCGCTCAAGGCGGGCTCGGAAGAGGCGTTCGGCATCCTCATCGCGCAGTATTCGCAACCCATCTTCAACCTGATCGCCCGCAGCCTGCAGGACCCGGCCGATGCCGCCGATATCACCCAGGAAGTCTTTATCAAGGTCTTCCGCAGCATCCGCAGCTTCCACGGCGAGTCCAGCCTGCGTACCTGGATGTACCGCATTGCCCTCCATGAAGCATCGAACCAGCGTCGCTGGTGGACCCGGCACAAACGCCAGGAACTGACCATTGACACCCCCGTTGGCGCAACCGATGGCGACGAAGGCGAAGAGTCGCTCTGCCTGGGAGCTACTCTGTGCGACGCTCAGCGATCGCCGCTGGAGCACGCTGAGCACGCCGAACTGAAGGCGCGCGTCGAAGGCGCCCTGCGGCAGCTTCCCGAGGTCTTTCGCACGGTCGTCGTGCTGCGTGAGATGGAGGGTTTCTCCTACGAAGAGATCGCCGAAATTGTTCAGGTTCCGGCAGGCACGGTGAAGAGCCGTCTCACCCGCGGACGGGCTGCGCTCAAGACGATTCTCCTTAACGAGAAAGTGCACATTGATCCGACTGGCCGCCTCGTAGCAGGAGGCGCACGTTGAAGCGGATGCGGAGAAACCCGTGCGAACGTACCCAGGCCTCGTTTTCCGGTTATCTCGATGGCGCCATCAGCGGCCGCGAGATGCAGACCGTCGCCGCGCATCTTGAACGCTGCCCACTCTGCGCGAACGACTTCGCCGCATGGCGTAGCCTGCAGCAGATGCTCTGCGCCGCCGGAGCGGTCAAAGCTCCGGAGGATCTCGGCCTGCGCCTGCGGCTGGCCATCTCGCATGAGAAAAGCCGCAGCCAGGGTGTGCGGGTCAACCTCGCCGCCCGCTGGGAAAACCTGATCCGCCCCATGTTGCTGCACACTGTCTCCGGCGTGGCCAGCGCGCTGCTGCTGGTCGGCGGAATCGCCACCCTCAGCATGGTCGCCGTTCCCTCCGCCGTGCTCGCCAACGACGAACCGCTGGGCGCAGTCACCATGCCGCACTTCCTCTACTCCGCCGCCCGCCAGCAACCTATCGTCACGCCGGGCGACTCCACCGTCGTCGTCCAGGCGGAGATCAACGCCGAAGGCCGGGTCTACGACTGGAAGATCATCTCCGGCCCCACCGATCAGACCACCCAGTCCGAGGTCCGCGATCAGTTGATGCTGCAGGTCTACGAGCCCGCCCGCATGTTCGGACAGCCCGTCCGTGGACAGGTGCTGGTCACCTTCGCCGGCGTCCTCGTCCGCGGCTGATCGGTTTGTCGCCGGCGCCTCCGCTCTCTTATTCTGTTCCGGGTGCGTCGAACGCTCAGATGTCCCCCCAACAGGTTCGCAGTATGCGGTTTCTTCTCGGTTTCACGCTGGTCTGCGCCGCGCTCGCGGCTTCAGCTTCTGCCCAGCAGCCGGCCCCGGCTTCCGGCCAGACTTCCGGCCAGACTCTGGCTCAGTCTTCCTCCAGCAGCAGCGGCGCCGGGGCTCCAGTTCAGCACAACGCCGCCGCAGTTCATCCCGGCGCTGGCCTCGAAGAAGCCGGAGGCGCCTCCATCACCCTCCAGACCAGTGAGGCGCTGTTCGACCTGGCCGTCGCGCTGAACGCCTGCGGCTACGACGCCGACCTGGCAAACTCCAGCCCCATCCGCACCGCCGTCCGCCAGGAAGTCGCCGCCGCGATTGCGCAGTCGCCCCAGGCGGGTGCCGCCGCTGCCGCCGTCTGCAGCTACATCCGCGATCACGAGTTGAACGATAAGGGCCGCGAACTCGCCCAGTACGTTTCGCTCGGCCTCTACCTCACGCCGCCGCCTGCGCTCACCACCATCGCCGACCAGACCGAGATGCCGCCGGACGCGCTGCAGGTCGTCAACATCCTGCCGCAGCTCCGCGACTTTGAAACCCAGACGCACCTCCATTCCATCTGGCTCAAGCATCGTCCCGAGTATGAAGCGCTGCGCGAACGCCTGCACGATCCCGTCACCGCGCTGGTCACCAATACCGACATCTACCTCAAGCTCCCGCTCAGCAGCTACCAGGATCGCCGCCTGCTCATCCTGGTCGAACCGATGCTCGCGCCCAACGCGCCCAACGCGCGCATCTACGCCAACGACTACGTCATCGTCACCTCACCCGACGCCGCCGGCGCGGTGCGCATGGACCAGATCCGCCACCTCTATCTGCACTACACCATCGAGCCGCTCATCTACGCCCGCGCCAACTCCATGCTGCGCCTCACGCCGCTGCTGCGTCCGGTTGCCAACGCCCCGGTCGAGTACGTGTACAAGACCGACGTGGTCGCGCTTGTCACCGAGTGCATGATCAAGGCCATCGAAGCTCGCACGATGGAGACCGGCCTCATCCAGCCGCGCAAGCCCGATAGCAAAGCGCGGCAGGATGAGGCGCGTTATGACGAGGAGATGTCCACCTATGAGCGCGAGGCCGAACAGACCCGGCGCAAGCAGGTCGAGCTCGACATGCGCGAAGGCTGGACGCTCACACAGTTCTTCTACGAAGAACTGATCCAGCTCGAGCATCTTCCCGAAGGCCTGGACGAGTACATGGGCCAGATGGTCTACGGCATGGACGTCGATCGCGAGCGCCACCGCGATGAGCAGATTGCGTTCCTGCCGGTAGGCTCCGGCGAGTATGTCCGTCGCGCCCCGCGGATTCCCACCGGCCTCACGCTGGCCGAAAAGAAGATGCTGGAGGGCGATCTGGATGGCGCCAGCGAGATTGCCGACAAGGCCCTCGCAGACCCCCGCCAGGACCACGCTCAGGCCATGTACGTCAAAGCCCGCGTCGAACTCCTCGAAGGCGACCCCGAAACCTCGCTCAACGACTTCCGCGACGTTCTGAAGACCGCGAAAGACCCGCACACCCAGGCCTGGGCGCACATCTATCTGGGCCGCCTTTACGACACCAAGGAGCCCGCCGAGCGTTCCGCCGCCCTCGCCGAGTACAAGGCTGCGCTCAACATTCCCGGCGTCCCGCAGGATGCCCGCGCCGCCGCCGGCAAGGGGCTGCAAACCCCCTTCAGCGTCCCCAAGCTCAAGCACGAAGGCGAAGAACCCCTCGACCCAAGTGGCAAGGCCGAAAAGCAGTCCTACAAGCCGGACCAGCCCTGAGCTCAGTCCGGCGCGCCTCTGCCGCCACGCAGTTTCTCTCAGGGAGAGCAGCGTGCGGCAAGCGCGATGCCGTTCTTCTCATGAAAACGGCGTCCGTGCGGGACCGCCAGGACACACCAGCCTCAGAACTGCTCTAAAGTGAAACAGGGAGAGCAATGCCGCGCCGCACCAGCAGATCCGAAGCCGCCGGAACCCTTCAGCAGCTTGAGCATGTGCTCGGCCACACCTTTACGCGTCCCGATCTGCTCACCCTCGCCGTCACCCACCGCTCGTTCGTCTACGAAGCTGGCCCCCAGCCCGGCAAGGATCTCGCCGACCCTTCTCAAGACAACGAACAGCTGGAGTTCATGGGCGATGCCGCCCTTGGCCTGCTCGTTGCCGAAGCCCTGTGCCAGCGGTTTCCCCACTCCCGCGAAGGGGAACTCACCCGCATCCGCGCCTCGCTCGTCAACCGCCGCAACCTGGGCGAGGTCGGCACCCGCCTCGAACTCGGGCGCTGGCTTCGCCTCGGTCAAACCGCCGAAGAAAATGATGGCCGCCGCAACGCCGCGCTCTTCTCCAACGCCGTCGAGGCCATCATCGCCGCCCTGTATCTCGATGGTGGCCTGCCCGCCGCCCGCCAGTTCGTCGAACGCGAAATACTCTCTGCGGTCGCGAACTCCGAATCCGCTCCTCAGAACCACCAGGGCGACTTCAAGACCGCCCTGCAGGAACTCGTCCAGGCCGCTGCGCTCGGCCGCCCCCGGTATCACCTGCTCGAGGAATCCGGCCCGGCCCATCGCCGCGTCTTCCGCTTCGCCGTTCACCTCGACGGCGCCGGCGCGGAGTTCGGCTCGCTCTCCGAAGCCGAAGGCCCCGCCAAGAAGCAGGCCCAGCAGGAGGCGGCACGTCTCGCCATCGTCGAACTCACTCAGCGCGGCGCCCTGCCCTCGAACATCCAATCCAGCATCAAATCCGCATGAGCGAACCGATCTTCGTTCAAGACGCCCCGCCCCATCCCGGCGTTTCACAGGACGCTCTCGCCGAAGCCATCCCTCCGCAACGGCCGGAGCACCGCCCGCACCACCATCCGGTCGGTGTCCTGCCCGCCATCCAGTCGCTGCTGAACGTGCTCATCGTGGCGCTCTTCCTCATCACCTTTACCGTCCAGCCCATCCGTATCCCGTCCAGCTCGATGGAGCCCACGCTGCTGGTCGGCGACTTCCTCCTGCTCGACCGCCAGGCCGTCTCCGGCGATAACACCCTCTGGATGCCCCCAACCGGCATCGCTCGAGGTGATATCGTCGTCTTCCACGACCCGATCGATGATCCCTCCGTCCACCTGGTCAAACGCGTCATCGGCCTGCCCGGAGACCGCATTCGCCTGCGCGACAATACCGTCTACGTCAACGATCTTCCGCTCAAGGAGCCCTACGCCGTCTACCGCCCGTCCCTGCACGACGGCTTCCGCGACGACTTTCCCAATCTCTCCACCATGGACGCCCGGGTCGATCCCGCCTGGTGGATCCGCCTCCGCAACCTCGTCCACGACAGCCAGCTCACCGTTCCGCGGGGTGACTTCTTCGTGCTCGGTGACAACCGCAACGAAAGCGCCGACAGCCGCTACTGGGGCTTCGTCCCGCAGAACTTCATCGTCGGCGAACCCATCCTCGTCTATTTCTCATGGCGTCAGCCCGACCCCGCCCAGCCCATCGCCCGCTGGGAGCGCACCTTCCACGTGGTCCATTGAATCCGCATTCCCGGGAGCGGGAGGTAAATGTCAGAACGTTCAGACCGGCCCCAGCCGCCCGGATGGGTGTAGAAGATCGAGACGTTGGTCGCTCGTCGCAGCGGCTGATGGGCTGCCTGCAGGCGAGGCTCCCACGAGGTCGCCCGCGGTCGCGCAATCCGGCATTCTTATCATGTCCATTCGTCGCGCCGATGACTCCAGTTGCTTGTCACAAGCAGCGAGCGGCCTTCGGCGAAGCCGACCGCACCTTCTACCCTGCGGCGACGATCTCCGAGAAGTCTGCAATGAAGCTTAATTGCAGCACCGTTTGTCTCAGGAGCGCCAGCCGATTCGCGCGCACTTCTGCATCCGGGTCCATCACCATCACCGTCTCGAAGAACGCATCCACCTGGGGCCGCAGTGTCGCAATCAGCTCGAGCGCGGCGGCATAAGCAGCGGGGTTCGTCGCGTAGTCGAAGGCCGCAAGCTCCCTGATGACGGCACGGGCTTGGTCAGCAAGTTCGCGCTCAGGCCCCTCGCCGAGCAGCGCCGGATTGATCTCTGCCGCGGGTTCAATGCCTTTGCCGGCCGCCTGCGCAAGGATATTCTCGATCCGTTTGAACGCCGCCGCTACTGCCGCGAAGTCCTCGCTGCCTCGCATACTCGACACAGCCTCAGCCCGGCGAATCGTATCCCGGAAGTCCTCCCAGCCCGCGGCGAGGACAGCCTTGACGACGTCGTAGGCCTGCTGCCTGGCGTCCCGAAGATAGAACTCAAGACGTTCCTTGAAAAAGCTCCACAGCTTGCTCCTGCCGGCATCCGAGGACCCGCACGCTGCGACAATGTCGGCGAGCCGCAGCGGTAAATCGGCTTCCGCCAGGATCTTCACGATCCCATTCGCTGCCCGCCTGAGCGCAAACGGATCCTTCGAGCCGGTCGGCTCCAGTCCCAGGCCAAACATCCCGCCAATCGTGTCCGCCTTATCCGCAATCGCCAGCAATTGACCTTCAATCGTTCGCGGAATGCGGTCCTCCATCGACACCGGCCGGTACTGGTCATAGATGGCATTGCACACCGCAGCGGGAAAGCCCTGCGCCCGCGCATACAGCCCGCCGACCTCGCCCTGCAGCTCGGTGAACTCCTTGACCAGCTCCGTGGTGAGATCGGTCTTGGCCAGCCGAGCGGCAGTGGCCAGTGCGTAGAGATCCACTTCGACTCCGCGCCCGGAGGCAAGCTCGCCCAGCCGGGCGGCCACCGCGGCGACTCGCTCGGACTTCGCTGCATAGCTGCCAAGATCCTTCTGGAAGGTGACGTTCTCAAGCAACGGAACGCGATCTTCGAGCACAATCCGCTGGTCGAACTCCCAGAAGAAACGGGCGTCGTTGAAGCGCGCGCGCAGGACGCGTTCGTTGCCGTGGCGGATGACGGCTTCACCCTCTTCCTCGGCCACCGTATTCAGTACGGCCAGAAAGTGCGGCGCGAGCTTGCCGTCCTTCGCTTCCACCGCAAAGTAGTTCTGGTGGTCACGCATGACGGTGACGAGGACTTCCTCGGGAAGCTCAAGGTATTTGCGCTCAAAGTCGCCAGCAATCACCGACGGCCACTCGGTAAGGTGCGTCATCTTGTCGACGAGGGCGTGGTCTTCGCGCCAGCGGGTGTCCGGAATGGTGCGGCAGACCTGGTCGAGCGCCTTGCGGATGGTGTGGCGGCGGAGTTCGACGTCGGCCATCACAAAGGAGGCGGATAGCTGGCCGATGTAGGATGCTGGCGACACGACGTGAATTGGCGCGGGACCGAAGAGGACGCGATGCCCATAGGTGACGCGGCCGGCGGTGTAGCCTCCGAATTCGACGGGGACAACCGCATCGCCAAGCAGTGCGAGCAGCCAGCGCACAGGGCGGACGAAGCGTTCAGGCTTGCCGGGCCGCCAGTACATGTTCTTTGCCCAGTAGATGCCGGCGAGCTCCTTCGGCAGCTCCGCGGCAATGACCTCGCTGGCTGGCTTGCCGGGCCTGGTAGAGGTGGCTGCGATGTACTCGCCTTTGGAGGTTTCGACGATCTTGAGCGCGGCAACGTCGACGCCGGATTTCTTTGCGAAGGCGACGGCTGCGGGGCCGGGTTCGGCGTCGCGGCCTTTGGGGAAGGCGACTCTAACGGCGGGACCGAGCACTTCTTCGGAGAGATCCTGCTGGCGCTCAGCTACATTGCCCACGAGAACCGCTAGACGGCGCGGGGTGGAGTAGCTCCCGGTGTCCGCGGCGCCGGCGGTAAGGCGTTCGCGTTCAAGCAGAGCGACGATGCGGCGCTGCAGCTCTGCCTGGGCTGCGGCGATCATGCGCGCGGGTACTTCTTCGAGTCCAATCTCAAACAAAAAGTCCATGGAGTCCTATGGTAGCTGTTCAGCGATGCCGCCGAGCTTTGGGAGCAGGCCTGTGATCATTCTGCGAACTTCTACAAGCTGGTTCAGAAGCTCATCGTGCAGGTCAGTTGAGAAGAACCCTAGATCACGGCAGAGCAGGAAGACGTATTCGAGTTCGTGACCAGCCGCGCGGGCCTTCCTCAAATCCGCGGCGAACTCCATCGGTGCGTCTCTTCCGGCACCTTCGGCGATGGTTCTGGCAATCGAGGTCGCGGCTCGTCGCAGATGCTGAACGAGGCCGAAGTTTTCGCTGGGTGGAAGCTCTTTCGACGCGCTGTAGACGTGGAGGACGAGCGCGTGAGCTTTGCGCCAGACGTTGAGGTTGTGGAAGTCTTGCATGGAGCTCCAGTGCGGAAGAGATTCGCGAGTTAAGAGTTGAGAGTTTATGAGTTAAGAGTCTTAACTGGAAAACTCTGAACTCTGAACTCTCGAAGTCGTTTCTAGGATTGCCGTGACTGCTGCTGGACCCAGATCTTGGCCACGCCCACTACCAGGTTGCGGATGCGGCCCATGACTCCCACGCGCTCGGTGACGGAGATGGCCCCGCGGGCGTCGAGAAGATTGAAGAGCTGCGAACATTTGAGGGCGAGCTCGTAGGCTCCGAGGACGGGAAAGCGTTTCAGTGCGAGAGCATCAAGCTTCTCGAGATTTTCGGCTTTGGCGAGGATGCCCAGGCACTCCTCTTCGTAGAGCGAGAGGTGCTTCCACAACGAAACCACGTCCGCATAGTCGAAGCCGTAGGCGGAAAACTGCTCTTCCTCAGCCAGCCGGATTTCGCCGTAGGAGGTCTTCTTCCCTGTGTCCGGTTCGACTGCCCAGACGATGTCGAAGATCGAGTCGACATCCTGCAGGAAGCCGGCAATGCGTTCCAGACCGTAGGTGATCTCGCCGCAGATGGGATCGAGATCCATGCCGCCGCACTGCTGGAAGTAGGTGAACTGCGTAATCTCCAGGCCGTCCAGCATCACCTGCCAGCCGACGCCCCAGGCGCCGCCCACCGGCCACTCCCAGTTGTCCTCTTCAAACTTGATGTCGTGCTCGCGCAGGTCGATTCCAATGGCCACCAGCGACTCGAGATAGAGTTCCTGCACATTGACCGGCGGCGGCTTCAGAATCACCTGGAACTGGGTGTGGCGGAAAAGCCGGTTCGGGTTTTCCCCGTAACGTCCGTCCGCCGGCCGGCGCGATGGCTGAGCGTAGGCGATGCGTACGGGTTTGGGTCCGAGCACCCGCAAAAACGTGTCGGGCGACATCGTTCCGGCGCCCACCTCCACATCGTACGGCTGCTGCAGGACGCAGCCACGCTCTGCCCAGAAGCGCTGAAGGCGGAACAGCAGCTCCTGGAAGGTGAGCGCCTTGCTTTTCTCCACACTGAAAATCATCCACCGATTCTAAACGTGCAGCGCTGCCGGGAGAGCTGGTACCCGTTGCGGCGTGTGGCTGCCGCGACGATAACGTCTTACCGGGTGGTCCGCGGACGACAAGGTAAACTTTTGTGGGGCTGCCACTGTCTGTGTAAGTAGATAGAATGGTGGGCCATGACGGGTTTCCAAACGGACACTTCTTTGAGTCACCCGCAGGATCACTCCGCCGAGAACCTCCCTGCTCCTACAGAATTCGTGCAACGCCGGCTCGCCAGCCTCGAAAGCGTCTTCGAGGCTGCGCCCATCGGACTTTGTGTGCACGATCTAGACTTCCGCTATGTCACCGTGAACCCCTGCTTTGCGCGGATGTACCGTCAGCCGGTGGAGCACTTCATCGGCAAATCGGTGCAGGAAGCGTTACCCGAACCGGCGCCGCAGATCATGGCTCATCTCGAGCGTGCGCTGGCCGCAGGAACCATCGTGGCGTCGGAGATCTCGGTCCGGCTACCGAGCGAGACCGAACCCGAGCCTGGCCACGCGCCCGTCTGTGAGGATTACACCTACCTGCGCAGTGCACAGCCCATTCGCGACATCTGCGGGAGCATCGTGGGAATCTCCGTGGCGCTGATCGACATTACGGAACGCAAGCGCACCGAGGCCGCGCTGCGCGAAAGCGAGGAGAACCTTCGCTACACCGTGGAACTGACACCGCATATCCCATGGGTCGCCAGTGGAGCGGGGGAACTCATCTTCATGAGTCCGCGCTGGAATCAGATCACCGGAACGCCATCGGGCTCGAGCATGCACGAAAGCTGGATGTCCGGCCTGCATCCCGAGGACCGGGACCGCGGCTACGAAGCCTGGCGGCAGTGCGTGGAGACGGGAAACGTCTTCGACTGCGACTACCGCATCCACAGCGCAGACGGCTCCTGGCGCTGGCAAAGGGCGCGGGCTTACCCGCGGCGCGATGCGGACGGTAAGGTTGTGCTTTGGTATGGGACGATCGAGGACATTCACGACCGCAAGGTCGCCGAAGCCGCGCTGGAGTTGAAGACGCAACGCCTGATCGAAGCCAGCCAGGAGCTGGATCGACTGGCCCGCGAGGATCACCTCACCGGGGCGGCCAACCGCCGCACCTTCGACGAGATTCTGCCCAAGGAGATTGAGCGCGCCCGCCGCTCCAGGCTTCCGCTCGCATTGGTGCTGCTC
Organism: Rhodanobacteraceae bacterium; assembly: GCA_903970285.1. Classification (GTDB taxonomy): domain Bacteria; phylum Acidobacteriota; class Terriglobia; order Terriglobales; family Acidobacteriaceae; genus Edaphobacter. Next base: position 18,092 of record CAJCHN010000060.1, read on the forward strand.
GATGTCGATCACTTCAAGCGCATCAACGACACCTTTGGCCACCCGGCGGGGGATGATGTGCTGCGCGCCATCGCCCACGCGTTGGGAAGCGTGGTGCGGCGGCCGGGAGATCTCGACGCGCGCTTTGGTGGGGAGGAGTTCGCCCTGATCCTGCCGAATACGCACGCCGAGGGTGCCGTGCTGCTGGCCAACAAGGCGCGCCAGGCGGTACAGAACCTGACCTTTGATCTTGGAGCGGATCTGGCGCAGGCGATGACGATCAGCGCAGGCGTCGCCATGCTCCAGCCTGAGGGATACCCGGATGCGCAGAGCCTTCATCTTGGCTTGATCGCCGCCGCCGATCGCGCGCTCTACGCCGCCAAGGCGGCCGGACGGAACCGGTCGTGCTCGCCGAGCCAGTGGCCGCAGAGCAGCGCGCAGGGTGCTGACCACCGGCCGGACCGGGCAGGGGACCAGGTTCGGAGCAGTTCCTGATCGGGACCTTGCGGAACCTTAGAGAGATACCTAGCTCCGGAGATCAGCCGCGCATGCAGCCGATCGGATAAGCGCCTCAAAGCAGGATGTTTACGCGAAATTGATTGGACTCTGGACGTGCGCCGGGCCATGCTGGTAGAGGCTTCACAAAGGGCTTTTTTATGCTTCAAAAAACCACGAACGTATTACCCGCAGCCAACGACGCTCAAAGTTCCAGCCTTCATCTCGTCTCAGCACGCGCCCGTCGCACCGCCCCACCCTCACCGGGCCTCGAACTGGTGGTGATCACCGCGCGCCGCTGCTCCAGCTTTTTTGCGGAGGCGGCGGTGCTGGTGCTGGTCTTCGGCATCCTCGACTTCTTCATGCTCAAGGGCCGGATTGAGCTTTCATGGATCATCGGCGCACTCGCCATCTCGCTGGGCCTGCTTGCCGCCAGCATCGCCATGGACTTCGGGGCCCATCGCTGGATCAAGGCCCATCCCTAGCGTTCCCGATCAGAACCTGCCGGAGGATGCGGAATAACCGCGGTCCGCTATCGCTCAAAGACCACTGGATGTTTCACCACATACCAGCACGGCTTCGCGCCTCCGTGCGGAAAGACGGCCTGGCTGCAGCTTACCGGGCCTTCTCCGTCCGGGTAGAAGTCTTCCTTGCCGCCCTTCAGTTCGGCCACCTGGAACCATGTCACCTGCACCGTGCCCATGCCCCCGCCGCGCGCCACCCGCACGCGCCACACGCTCCAGTCCACCATCCACACGACGGCGGTGGCAATCAGCAGAACCGCTGCGACTCTTCCCAGAATCCGTCTCATACCTCCCTCCTGCGAAGCCAGACGCTCACAGAGTAAACCACCGTCTTCCCCATTCTTTGCATCCATTTTCAGAGGATTCCGGCCAATCGAAAGGGTCTACCTCAACACCACAGGAGCTTCATCATTCGCTTTCATCGCATCGCCCTCGCCGCTCTTCTCTCCGGCACGTTGTCTCTCCTCAACGCGCAGGCTGCCAGACCCCAGCCCGACCTCGTTGTCTTCGTCAATGGCGAGCAGCTGACCGGCATGCTGGAGAAGGCCGACGGCAAGTCGGTCACGTTCAAGTCGGCCATGGCCGGCGAGATCACCATTCCGTGGACCAACATCAAGGAACTCCACTCCAGCCAGACCTTTGCGCTGCTGAAGCCAAAGCAGCAACTCACGCGCAAGCAGGCGCTGGCTGCCGTGCCGCAGGGAACCATCTCCGCCGAGAACAAGGAGGTGACGGTGAAATCGCCGGCAGCTTCAACGTCTGTTCCGCTCGCCCAGGTCGACCAGCTCGTCCCGACGGCACTGTTCACCAAGGCTCTCAAGCCCTTGAGCTTCAGCCAGGGATGGGCAGGCACGGCCACGGCTGGCGTCTCGCTGGTACGCGCCACCCAGGATTCCACCACGTTCAACGGCGCCATCGCGCTCACGCGCGCGCTGCCGCAGGTCGACTGGCTTCCCGCCAGCTCGCGCACCAGCATCAACTTCACTCAGTCCTATGGCAACACGTCGCAGTCCGGCACCCCGACCGTCGAGACCAACATCTTCCATGCCTATGCCGAGCAGGATATCTACTTCTCGCCGCGGCTGTTCGTACTGGCAAACACCACATTCGACCACAATTTCTCCTCCAATCTGGATCTGCAGCAGGCGTACGGCGGCGGCATCGGCCTGAACCTGATCAAGAATGCACGCCAGCAGCTCGACGCGCGCGGCGATCTTCACTACGAGAAGCAAGCGTTTTTCGATCCCACCACCATCAACAACATCGTCGGGTCTACGTTCGCTGAAACTTACCTGCGCAATTTGCCCAAGAAGCTGGTCTTCACCGAATTCGGCAGTTACACTCCGGCCTGGAATGACCTCAGCGCCTATTCCGCCCACGTCAATGGCGCACTCGGCTTCCCCGTCTTCAAGGGTCTCGGCTTCAGCGTCTCGGCGGTCGACGACTATCTGAACGACGCGCCGATCGGATCGAAGCGCAACTCCGCCCAGTACACCACCAACCTCACCTACACCATCAAGCCGAAGTGAACTTCGGTATCCTAACCAGATGGGGCTGTTCAAGAAAAAGCTGAAGCAGGAGCATAAGGTTATGCTCCAGGCCGAACGCGCCGGCGGAGCGCTGCTGCCCGAATATCATCGCGCCACGCCGGAGTGTCCGCACCCCGAACGCTGGCACATGTACGACTCCATGACGGCGGAGGCCGAGGTGCTGGAGTTTCTGCGCACCCTGGTGACGACGCTCAAGCCGTCGCTCATCGTCGAAACTGGATCGTTTCTGGGCGTTTCAACGCTTTGGATGGCCGAAGGCATGGCCGCCAACGGCTTCGGCAAGATCGTCTCGTGCGAGTTCGATCCGGTCGTCTTCACCAAGGCGCGGGAGAACATCGAGTCGTCCCCGTTCGCGCGCTTCATCGAGCTTCGCAATGAATCTTCGCTTGAGATGCAGGTCGAAGGCACAATCGATATTTTCTTCTCGGACTCCGACGTCGACATTCGCGCCGCCGAGGTGAAGCGCTTTCTGCCGCAGATCCGGCCCACCGGCCTCATCCTGATGCACGATGCCAGCTCGCACATGAAGACGGTGCGGGAGGCGGCGTTTGCGCTCGAAACCGAGAATCTGGTCTCGTGCATCTTTCTGCCTACGCCGCGGGGTTTGGTGCTGGCGCAGAAGCGGGCTGGACGAGCGTAACTACCGCAAGAGAAG
>CAJCHN010000061.1 GCA_903970285.1 Rhodanobacteraceae bacterium
GAAGGCGAAGGCCAGCGCGGCGAGGACTGCCGGGAGGCGGAGTGCGACGAAGGATGGGCCGGTGAGATCGAAGAGGTGCGACATGGAGAGGGTATAGTCGCCTACGCCGCGATGGGCGAGCAGGTCGCCGATGTCTGGCAGGAAGGGTCGATGGCGCGAAGCCCAGAGCCCATAAACCAGAGCGATAGAGATGGCCGCGCCGAACACGGTGAAGGCGGCGTGGGCGAAGGTAACCCAGCGGCGGGCTCCGCAATCGGTCGGGAAGGTCTGCTCGGCGCGCGTGATGGTGGAGGCGATGAGCAGCAGGATGGGAAGGTACGCGGGAAAGGTGTAGTACTCCTGGTTGGTCGAAAGGGAGAAGAAGAGCAGGACGAGCACGGTAAAGACGGACAACAGCAGGATGGTCTTTTGCTGCGGGTCGATGCGATGGAAGGGCGAGAGCGCAAAGCCGGTGAGCTTGCGCTGCGCTGCCACGAGCAGGCAGACGTACGCTCCGGCGGTAACCAGCAGGGTGGTGGATCTCGCGGCGTGAACCAGGGTGACAGCGGCGGCGAGGATGAAGAGCGCGAGCAGTACCGGAAGCAGGAGTGCGAGCGGAGGCAGCAGGCTGGAAGTGCGGGTGAGGGTGTGGGTCTGGTGGCGGAAGCGTCTCCAAAGGGCTGCGATGCCAAGCGGAAGGAACAGCGTCCAGGGAAAGAGCAGGACGAGGTGCATGGTCCAGAAGAGCCAGCCGGGGAGCTTGTTGTAGTCCATGGGGATGCGCCGCCCGAGGAAGCGCAGGACGTGCTCGTTCCAGAAATAGAACCAGAAGAAGCCGTGTCCGTCGAGGCCGCCTCGGTTGCGCAGGCCGGCGAGGATGTGCCAGGGAGCGGCGATGGCGAGGAAGAGCAGCATTCCGGTGAAGGGGCGGAGCAGGCGCCATTGCTTGAGTTCGCCGGTGAGGAGCAGGTAAAGGAGGGTGGTTCCGAAGAAGAAGACGAGAGCGACGAGGCCTTTGGTGAGCACCGCGAGCGCAAGCGTCGCCCACATGACGCAGGGATAGAAGAGCGGACCGGCGTTGGCGACGATGGAGGGTCGTTCTGTCGGCGCGCCGCGCTCCCCGGCGTGGACTTCGGCGGAGTTGAGGCCGGTCCGGGCGGAGGGAGCGGCGATAGGGCCGAGCGACTTGAGGAAGGCGTAGAGAGCGGAGCCAAGCAGCAGAGACAGCAGCACCTCGGGAATAAGGATGCGCGTGAACAGGAAGACGCCGGCGGAGGTGAGCACGCCGAGCGCGGTGTAAAAGCCGGTGCGCGATCCGAAGGCCTGGTTGGCCCAGCGGTGACCGAGCAGCATGAGCAGCAGGACGGCCAGCGCCTGTGGCAGATGGGCGGCGAAGGTGTTGTAGCCGAAGAGGCGGAAGCTGGCGGCGACGAGCCAATAAGGCAGCGGGGCTTTCTCCAGATAGCGGACGCCGTTGACCTTGAGGGTGACGAGGTCTCCGGTCGAGACCATGGCGCGGGCGGCCTGGGCGTGGGTAGCGTCGGCATCGTCGAGCAGGGGCGGCGAAAAGAGGGCGCAGAAGAAGACGAAGAGCCACAGCCCGCCGAGGATAAGGGCAGCGTTGCGCGGGCGCGGACCGCCGGCGAAGGAGGTGGCGAGAAGGGTGAAGTGGGGCCGCGCTACAGGCTGCGGAGTCGAGAGTGTGCTGGTTTCTGTGCTCATTGCCGGAGGCTGCCCAACCAGCATAGCGGACGCGAGGCGAATCTGATGTTGCCGGGCAAGCGCCGGGACGATGCGCGAGGCTTTCCCGCGGAGAAACGGGTTTGCTCATGAGAAGCAAGCCTTAGGGTGCATCTACACTGTTGAGAGTTATTTGCTGTTGAGGGTCAATGCCGACATTTGCCGCGATCGATATCGGGTCCAACTCCTGCCGTCTGAAGATTGCATCGGTGGCGCAGCACAAGCTGAAGACACTGGCGGAGGACCGCGAGGTCACGCGACTTGGCGAATCGGTGTTTCAGACGGGCGACATTTCACCCGAGGCGATGGCAGCGACGGTCTCGGCGCTCAAGCGCTTCCACAAGACGGTGCAACTGCATGTGTGCGACAAGGTGCGCGTGGTGGCAACGTCGGCGATGCGTGATGCGCGCAATGCCGCGGCGTTCACAGAGTGGGTGAAGTCGGCCACGGGCTGGAAGGTGGAGGTCATCTCCGGGCTCGAAGAGGGCCGGCTGATCCACCTGGGGGTGGTGACGCATGAGCCGGGGGCGAAGGGCAAGTGCCTGCTGATCGACCTGGGCGGCGGGTCGTGTGAGGTGACACTCTCAAATGCGGGATGCGTGCAGCAGATGGTGTCGCTGCCGCTGGGCGCGGTGCGACTGCAGCAGGAATTCTTGCAGCATGATCCGCCGCTGAAGGAAGATATCGGGCGGTTGAAGCAGTACATCCACCGCGAGTTGGACCGATGCGAGAAGAAACTGGGCCGGCTGCATGTTCCGCTGGTGATTGCGACCTCCGGGACGGCGGCGGCGCTGGCGGAGGCGAGCGCGGCGCTGGCTGGAAAGCCGGCGGCCAAACTGAGCAAACTGCCGGTGCGGAAGACGGTGCCGAAGGGGTTTGTGCGGGTGAAGCCGCAGGAGGCCTCGACGGCGGATGTGCGAAAAATTGCCGACAAGCTGGTGAAGATGACGAACGCCGAGCGCGAGGCGGTGCCGGGGATCGGACCCAAGCGTTCGGAGATCATCATCGGCGGCGCGCAGGTGTATGCGGGGCTGCTGGAGCGGTTTGAACTGGCAGGGTTTCGCTACTCGCCGCTGGGGCTGCGCGACGGAATCCTTGCGCAGATGCTGGGCGAGGTGGACCTGCGAGCCGAGGTGCACCAGAAGATTGAGAATGAGCGCTGGACCGGGGTCTTGGCCGTATGCCGGCGGTATGGGATCGACCAGAAGAAAGCGGAGCCGGTGCGGGCGCATGCGACCCAGCTCTTCGACGCGCTGCAGAAGGTGCACGAGCTTCCGCCGGAGTACCGGCTGTGGCTGCAGGCGGCGGCGATGATGCAGGAGGTGGGCAAGTTTATGAGCCACCAGGGCCATCACAGGCATTCGCAGTACATCATCGCCAATTCGGAGATTTCAGGTTTTACGCCGGAGCAGCGGCTGATTGTGGCGGCGATCGCGCGCTACCTGGGCAAGTCGCGTCCCGACGCGATGGACCGGCCGATGCGTTCGCTGCCGGTGGAGGAACATGCGCGGGTGACGCGAGCGGTGGTGCTGCTGCGGCTTGCGGTAGCGCTGAACCAGGACCGGGCGAGCGCGGTCGTGGGGATCAAGCTGCACGTTTTTCCCAAGCGTGTGAACCTGCAGATTGTGCCCGGACGCGGCGGGGCGGCGCTCGAGAGCTGGGCAGTGAAGAAAGAAGCGGCTTACTTCCGCGAGATCTTTGGGCGCGACCTTTTTGTGGATGTGACGTAGAGCGCGCGGACGGTGCGGGGATCGAGCACGCTGGTGAGGACGGCGGGGCCGCGGGTGAGCGAGACTCGGGCGATAGAGCCCTTGCGCATGCGGATCTGGGCGGGTTGCACGCCCTGGTGCTGGGGCACGAGCAGGCAGCCGAGAAATTGCTGGATGTTGGGGCTATGGCCGACTACGAGCAGATTCTCGGCGGTCTGGTGGGCGTCGAGCAGCTTGCGGAAGTCGTCGAAGACGGCAGTAGGGGCCAGCGCATCGGAGAGCACGATGCGATGCTCGAAGCCGGTCTCGGTGGCGACCAGCTGAGCGGTCTGCACGGAACGCTTGAGCGGGCTCGATATCACCTGATCGAAACTGATCTTGAGCGCGTTGAGCACGTGCGCCAGGTGCAGGCAGTGTTGCTTGCCCTCCTTATCGAGCGGGCGCTTGAGGTCGAGCAGCGGGTTGGGGCGCCGGAGACCCGCGCTGGCGTGGCGTAGAAGGTATAAATTCATAGAACTTTAACATTGTAACGTGACCTGAGCGCCTTTGCCGCGACACGTTGTACACCATCGCTCATGAGCCTCTGCCGGGAGCCAGGTCTGCGGGAAGATCGCGGTACAGTGACACCGGTCATCTCGAGAGGTTTCCCTTCAAACTCGTCTCCTAACGCACCGGCGCACCCTCAGTTCTCGAAGCCGGCTGGTGTATCTGGAGCGGCTGCCCTTTGCCCGAATAGCAGGTCACCCATATCTACATCATGGTCATCGATCGCCACGGGAATCCTGGTTGATCTGTAAGCTCTTGCCGGGCGGCGTTCGCCGGCGTCATCCTGCGGCGGGGACTCATCAAGATCGGAGAGGACAATCAACGTATAGGAGCCTGCCGCCACGTCGTTGAGCACGAAAGTTCCGTCCTCCTGGACCTGCGCGTAGCGCGCTGCGTTGGCGCCGACCGGTGCTTCTTGGTCTGTTAGAAGCACTTCGGCCTGACCTACCGGGTGATGGTCTGCCCGCAGGACCCGTCCACGCACAGTACGGAGATTGTCCAGGTCCACCTGAATGTCTGCGTCCAGCGCCGCATCGTTCGCGTGAAGTTCGAAGACCTTCGCCCTGCTTTCGTGGAAACCGGAAGGCTGGTACACCTTCAAGGTGACATCTGGTGCTCCAGCCTGGCTCCCACCGAAGCCGTGCTGGCCCTGCTGCACCATGCGCATGCCGCCTCCCACCGTGAGGGTGGTGCTGACCACATAGCTTCCGGGCGGAAGGCCACACAGGCGATAGCGTCCCTGATCGTCAGTAACAGCTTCATATTGGCCCATCAGAAGCCCCGATCTCAAATCCGTTTGCATCGCCATCAGCAGCGGCTGATAGGCTACCCTCAAGTCTTCACCCTTCCCAGCGGTCTTGGCGCTGACGGGCACGCCGATCGACGGGCTTCCGTCGCGAAAGCGCACCTGGCCCGATATGACAGCGCCATGGTGCAGCATTAGGTCGACGCTCGCCGTGTGGTTTGCCTCCAGATGCACCTTCGGCAAGTCTCTGGTCAGCCTGGCGATGTCTCTGGCTTCCGCCCGGCTAGATGGAGTGGCGATCGGAACGACATAGCCCGGCATCTTTGCCACGACAAAGTAGTCGCCCGGCGGCACATCGGCGATGGTGTAGCTGCCGTCCACTCCACTGCGGCCGCTGATCGAGACGACCCGGTCGGGTAGCTCCGGTTCGTTCTTGTGCGGCTCCGGCGCCGAAGCGCTCGTCTCATCCGGCACGAGGTCGGAAGCGGACTCCGGTTCGCGTACCAGCACCACCTCTGCAAGCCGCGCAGGCAACTGAGTTTCAGCAAACGTGACTCGCCCGGTGACGATCGCGCTTTTCTCAGAGGTCTTCTGGGCAGCGGCACCTAACACAGCAGTCCAGGTCACCAGCGCGATCGTGACGATTGTGATGGAGTAATGTCCGCTGGGCTTCATCGTCATGCGAAAACCATAGCAGTTCGCAGGTGCTCGCCCCATCCCCGCACCAGCAGATTCATCGAGCAGCTTCGCTCCTGCGTCCGAAAGCCGGCATGCAGTGATCGTGGGGCTGGAGGTACATGGGCGTCTTCCAACCCGGGGGAGCCACCATGATAGGAGTGTGCGGGTCTTTCCTCCAGGCGGCGACCTGGTCCTGCCAGTCCGGGACGACGTTTTGCAACCGGCTCCAGTATCCGATGGAATCGACGGCACCCCAGAAAAGGAAGAGACAGCAGAGGGCGAGGGGAAGCTTTCGACCGCCCGATGACTTGTCGTGCTTTGAGCCGGCCAGAGCGAGTACTGGGAGCATCCAGAGCAATACGAAGCCGGTGAAGTAGTATCGAAAGGCGCCAATCAAGATCGTCTGCAGCGAACCGATGGTGCCGGCGTTATCGAAGACCAGGCTAGCCATGGCGATGGCAAAAATTGTCACCCCGGCAGAGCCTCCGTGACGGGCCATGCGCCAGAACAAAGCGAGAAGGAGCAGCGCCAGGATCCAGAACACGACGCAGATGGCGGGGGTGGTGTGCGAGAGGACGATCCTTTGCGCAAGGAAAGCGCCAGGCCGGCCGAAGACGGAGACGGAGAAGATCTTAAGAACAAGCACCGGACCGAACCAGGCGTCCTTGGCGGCAGAGCTGAGCGGGCGCGCCCCTGCGTGGAGGAAGCGCAGAAGGAGGATGGCCTCGACCAGGGTTCCGATGGTGACGACGGCAGCCTGCAGTATCGCCATGCCCGTACGGCGGCGGAAGGCTCGCCACAGAAAGAAGGGTGTGACGACAGCGCTTGTGGGGCCGGTCAGCGCAGCCACGCAGAGGGTGCCGGTGCGCAGGAGGCGGTGGCGGTTTTCGGACGAGATGCAGATAAGGGCGGCGCAGACCGGGAGGTAGAACTGCGCGTCTTCGGCGGTGAGCCAGACCTCGATGGCGGGTGTAAGCATGACGATGCCGGCTGCGATCCAGCGGCTGCGGCTGTCTGCGAACGCCTCGCAGGTAACGGCGAGATAGACGGTGAGCAGGAGCACTGCGAGCGAGGCTGAGGTAAGTGCCAGGCCCAGCCACTCTACGGGCAGGAAGTGCGCCGAGAAGACGGTCAGGGAGTTGAGGAAGAGCGAGTAATAACCCATGTGCGGTGCAAGGAAGGCGCTCAACGCGTTTCCGTTCCACGCGGGCGCAAAGTAGACCGGACCTTCTTCGGCCATGACTCTGCCATGAGTCAGGAGAATCGGTGCGCGCAGGATCGCCAGACCTAGAGCCGCGAGGAGTATCCTCCTGGTTTCGGTGGGGCGAGGAAGCATTGCTCCAGTTTCGCACGCAGAGGCACGGCTCAGACCGGTTTGGGGGTTGGCAGGGCTCTTGTCCCAAGCGGACAAGGCGGCTTCGCCGGATTCTTGCGCGTCTGGAAGTTGAGCGTCGAATATTCTTCCGGCACGGACGTAGAAGCGGCGTAGACTGTGGGCTTCCAGCGACTTGAGAGATGGAGATCGAGCTGGGATCGCTCATCACTCGACGCGGAGGTCTGACGAGTTCGGGGCACGAAACCTGGAGGGGCTGGACGACATCTGAGACCGTATCGCACGTTATGCGTGGGGAGGCAGGTTCGAGATGGCGAGTGCTGCGCAGACGCACGACATGCCGCAGGCGGCAGCCACGGAGGCTCCGCAGGAGGCAGCCCAGGGAGAAAACCCCTGGTTTATCGCGGCTGCGGTGATGCTGGCCACCTTTATGGAGGTGCTGGATACCTCGATTGCGTCGGTGGCCCTGCCCTACATCGCGGGTTCCCTGTCAGCCTCGAACGATGAGGCGACGTGGGTGCTGACCAGCTACCTGGTATCGAACGCGATCGTGCTGCCGGCGTCGAACTGGTGTTCCATCAAGTTCGGTCGCAAGCGGTTTCTGATGTCGTGCGTGGCGATTTTCACGGTATCTTCCTTCTTCTGCGGGGCCGCGCCGACGCTGGCGCTGATGCTGCTGGCGCGGGTGGTGCAGGGGGCGGGCGGGGGGGCGCTGCAGCCGCTTTCGCAGGCGATACTGCTGGAGAGCTTTCCGCCGGCTAAGCGCGGCGCGGCCATGGCGGTGTTCGCGTTTGGGGTAGTAGTGGCGCCGGTGCTGGGGCCGACCCTGGGCGGATGGCTCACTGACACGTATTCGTGGCGGTATGCGTTCTACATCAATATTCCGATCGGCATGCTGGCGTTATTCATGATCAACCGGTTTGTGCACGATCCGAGCTACATCACCGACCAGAAAGCGAAGCCGTTCGACAAGCTGGGCTTTGGCGCGCTGGTGGTGTGGACAGGCTGTCTGCAGGTGTTTCTCGATAAGGGGCAGGAGGATGACTGGTTTGGCGCGACCTGGCTGCGCTGGACATTTATCTTCCTGACCATCGGGCTGGTGTACTGGCTGTATCGATCGTGGTTCAAGAAGGATCCGCTGGTGAACCTGAAGGTGTTCAAGGATCGAAATTTCGCCGTTGGCACGCTGCTCATCTTTCTGTTTGGCGTTGCCATCTACTCGACGGTGACGGTGCTTCCGCTGTTCTACCAGGAGCTGCTGGGCTACACGGCGTTCACCGCCGGGCTGGTGGTGGCGCCGCGCGGCATTGGCGCAATCTGCGGAATGCCGGTGATTGGCTTTCTCTCGAACAAGGTGGACCCGCGCTACCTGCTGACCTTCGGCTTCTTTGTCTTTGGGCTGACGACGCTGTACTTCGGAAATGTAACCCTGGAGGTTTCGCCGACCACGCTGCTGCTGCCGATCCTGGTGACGGGCTTTGCGCTGAGCTTTGTGTTTGTGCCCATCTCGACGGCGTCGTATGGCACGTTGAGCAACGAGCAGATCGGCAATGCCAGTGGCATCTTCAACCTGATGCGGAACGTGGGCGGATCAATCGGTATCTCGGTGGCGCAGACGCTGCTGACGAGGCGTTCTGCGGCGCATCAGAACGACATCATCAACTCGGTGCCGATCACCGGGCAGCAGTTTCAACAGTCGATCCGGCTGGCCCAGGGCGCGCTGACACCGTACTTTGGACCGTCGAATACGGGAGGGATGCATAACGGCGGCGCGGCGCCTTCCCTGCTGTATCAGCAACTGGGGCAGCAAGCACTGAACTGGGCGTTTGTGGACGTGTTTCGTTGGCTTTCGCTGCTGTGCTTTGTGTGCGTGGCCGCGGTCTGGCTGCTGAAGAAAGTGAAGCCGGGAAGCGCTCCGGCCGGAGCGCACTGAGACCTTCTGCCGGCGGGCACCGGCGCACCTGGTGCGGTGCTGAGCTTCGCGTGGTGCTCGCACTGCGAGCAGACTGAAACCCTTGGCGACCACCCGGAGCACAACGCGAAGCCGCTACCCCGAAGAGTGTTCCGCGCGGCATGAGCGCCGTCCGTCCGGCAGGGTGAGCGGTGTGATTTAGACTGCGCTCATGAAGATCGTTGCAGTGTTGGTGTTGGGCCTGGGGTGCGGTGTCGGATGGGGACAGTTCGACCTGGAGGATTCGCATTCGACCGCGAGTCTGCGCGGGGTTGATGCGGTAGGGGCGGGTGTGGCGTGGGTTAGCGGGTCGAATGGGACCGTCCTGCGGACGGAGGATGGGGGTTATTTGTGGCAGACGTGCGCGATGCCCAAAGGCGCTGAGAAGCTGGATTTCCGCGGAGTGCAGGCGTTCGATGCGAAGACCGCAGTGGTGATGTCGAGCGGCAAGGGCACGCTGTCGAAGATCTACCGGACAACGGATGGCTGCGCGACCTGGACCCTGGTGTTTGAGGATCCGGATGAAGACGGTTTCTTCGACACGATCCGCAAGGTGACTGGCCGGCAGATGTATGTGCTGGGCGACCCGGTGAAGGGTAAGTTTGCGATGTTCTATTCGCCGGACCAGGGCGCGAACTGGTACATCGCGGATGATCCGGGGCTGGATGCGGTGAAGGATGCAGGTGCTTTTGCGGCGAGCAATTCAGCGCTGGCTTCGGTGGGAAATGTGCTGATGTTTGGCACAGGCGCGACGCCCGGTGAGCCGGCGAGAGTGTATCGGACGGTGCCGCATTGTCCGGAGCTTCCGGGCGCGGGGGCACCATGTTCGGTCACCTGGGTGCCGGCTGCCGTCCCCATGGCCGGTGGGTCAGCGGCGGCAGGAGTCTTCTCGGTCGCGGGACGCACCACCCTGAGCATGGCAGGCAACATGACAATGCTGGGAGTCGCGGTAGGCGGAAACTATGAGAAGCCCGACTCCGGTGCCGGAACCGCGGCCTACACGACGGATGGAGGCGGCCATTGGACCCTGGCCGCCGCGGGACCCAGCGGCTACCGGTCGGCGGTGGCGTACTCGAAGGAGACGAACCAGTGGATTGCAGTGGGGCCGGGCGGGGTGGATCTCTCGAAAGATGATGGCAAGCATTGGACGCCGCTGAGTGGCGAAGCAGCAACAGGATGGAACGCGCTCTCGCTTCCGTTTGTGGTGGGGGCGAAGGGGAAGATCGGCAAGCTGCGGGATGGGGTGTTGAAGTAGTTTCACACGATTCCAGAAGGACGTTGGCACGACGGAAGAGCCGTTGCGCGAGCCGTGAAGGGTGTGCATCTTCGCTGTGCCGCGCATGAAATAGTCAGACTCGCAGGTCAGTCCCATTCGAAACGACGGCGACCTGCTGTCCGAGCCCAACCTGGCGGGGTTATGCGCTTGAGAGGAAGTCGGTGCGCAGGCGCTTCTGGCCGGCTTTCACGAAGTCGACCAACGCGATGTCATGGTGAACGTCAAGCACGGAGCCCTGGCCAAAGCGCTTGTGGCGGACCTTGTCACCGGCGTGAAAGGCCGGTTCGGGATCTGCGGGGATAAGGGTTTCGGGCGCGGTGGTGTGGATCTCTCCATACGCGGTGGCGATCGTGGTGACCGGCGGTGGCTGCGGCTCGATGGCGGCCGGGGTCTGGCCAGGCTCTTTGGGCGACGGTTCGCGGCGCTCGGGGCGCGCAATGCCCAGCATCGCGGCGGCCTCGGGGGTGAGCTGGCCCGGAAACTCGCGGGCGCAGTTGTCGCAGCGCATGCAGGGGTCGCCCACGGGTGAGTCAAAGTAGGCGCGGATGACCTGGGTGCGGCAGTTGGTGGTCTCGGCGTAATGCATCATCTCAGCGAGTCGCTCGCGGTCGTGGGTGGCACGATCGACGTATGCCTGAAGCAGATGTTCGAGAGCTTCGGCAGAGGGCGGCTCGCCCGGGGCAAGGGTGTACGCGGCACGGGTGCGGCGGACGAGCCCCGCCTCTGCGAGCAGGTGGAGGATGACCTGGGTGCGGCGCTTGTGGACGCCGGCTGCGACCGCAACGGCGTCTGACGTGAGCGGGTCGGCTGCGGGAGCGTGCGGGCAGGCTGGCGATTCTGCCTGGCTACACGACGTGGTAAGGGCTTCGTAGACGGCGCGAACTTCTTCGGGGCGGGGGTAGCGGCCGGCGAGGAAGAAGCTCTGGATGCGCTTGTCTTCCAGGCGGTAAAGCAGGACCGCACGGGACGGGACGCCGTCGCGTCCGGCGCGGCCCGCCTCCTGAAAGTAGGTTTCGAGCGAGTCGGGAAACTCGAAGTGGAAGACGAAGCGAATGTCGGGCTTGTCGATACCTAGGCCAAAGGCTTTGGTGGCGATCATCACCTTGTGATCGCCGCGCATGAACTCCTGCTGCACGCGCTCGCGCTGGCGGGCGGGCATGCGGCCGTGGTAGCAGCCGGCCGAAAAGCCGCGGTCAGTGAGGAAATCGAACAGCTCGTTGGCGGAGCGAACCGAGGCGGTGTAGAGGATGCCGGTGCCCTGCTCGCGCGAGAGCATGTCCGCGATGCGGGCGAGCTTGGCCTCGTTGTTGACCGTGGGATAGACGGAAAAAAAGAGGTTCTGGCGCTCGGAGCCGGTGTTGATGAGGGTGGCATCTTCGGCGTGGAGGGACGCCAGGATTTCGCGTGTGACCTCTTCGGTGGCGGTGGCGGTGAGTGCGAGCACGGGGGGATCACCGAGCGCTCTGCGCGCGTCGCCGATCGAGAGGAAGGCGGGGCGGAAGTCGTGACCCCATTGCGAGATGCAGTGGGCCTCGTCGACGACGAGCAGCGAGATACCGCCTGCGGCTTTAAGCTCGGACTGAAAAGCGGGGAGCTCCAGCCGCTCGGGGGTGACGTAGATGAGCTGGGCGAGGCGTTGTTGGATGTCTTCGGCGGCGGATTCGGCTTCAGACTTGCGCAGAGTCGAGTTGAGCTTTTCGACCACGATGCGGGCATCTTCGGCCTTCTCCTGCTGGTCCTGCATCAAGGCGATCAGCGGAGAGACGACGACGACAGGTTTCGGCAGGAAGAGCGCAGGCAGCTGGTAGGTGAGGGATTTGCCGGCTCCGGTCGGCATGATGGCGAGTGTATTGCGGCCGGAGAAGATGCTTTCGAGGACCTCGCGCTGGCCGGGGCGGAAGCGTTTGATGCCGAACCGGGATTGCGCTTCGCGAAGGATGGCGGACCAGTCAGGCTGGACGGGAGCGGAGTTTCGGGAACTTCGGGGCATGGATCGGCGTATTCCTTCCGGCGGTTGGATGCGGGTGTAAGCTGTGGTGGCTAGAGCGGACTCCCGGCGGTTGTGGTGGGGAGATGCGAGGCTGCGGCGTGCAGTCCGCGATGGAATAAGGAGGCAGGATGCAAAGCAGGATTCTCGGAACGACAATGCCGGTGCTGGAGGTGCTGCTGCAGCCGGGCGAGGG
>CAJCHN010000062.1 GCA_903970285.1 Rhodanobacteraceae bacterium
ACCACCCAGATCGCCGCGCTTCTCCGCATCATGCCCATCTGCCACCCTCTTCAAGCCTTCGCGCTTGCCTCGTCCCGGTAAAACTCACCAATCTCCGCAGCATACTTCTTCTCCACGACCCGCCGCTTCAACTTCATGCTCGGCGTCAGCTCGCCCCCCTCGACCGTCCACTCCTCGGGCACCACCTTCATGCGCTTCATCGTCTCGTAGTGCGCCAGACCCCTGTTCACCTCGTCCACGATGCGCTGGTACTCGGATACCACTTTCTTGTCCTTCACCATGCCGGCCGGATCGCTCGTCGCGACTCCGTTCGCCTTCGCCCACGCGCCCAGCGCCGCCAGGTTTGGCGACAGCAGCACGCAGGCAAACTTGTGTTTATCGCCCACCAGCGCGGCCTGCGCCACCAGCGCATTCGACTTCAGCCGGTTCTCGATCGGCTGCGGCGCAATCAGCTTGCCGCCGCTGGTCTTCAGCAGTTCCTTCTTGCGGTCCGTGATCGAAAGATATCCGTCCGCATCCATGTGTCCAATGTCGCCGGTCTTGAACCATCCATCCTCGGTAAACGCCTCAGCCGTCTCCTTCGGCTTCTTCCAGTAGCCGCGAAAGATCGACGGTCCTTTCACCTCAAGCTCCCCATCCCCGGCAAACCGGCACTGCACGTTCGGCAGCGGACGCCCCACGGTCCCGATCCTGTGCGCGCTCGGGTAATTACACGCAATCACCGGCGACGTCTCCGTCAGCCCATACCCTTCGTACACGCGGATGCCAACATCCGCAAACCAGCCCGTCGTATCCATCCCCAGGGGCGCGCCTCCGGAGACGAAGTCCCGCGCGCACCCACCAAACGCCTCCCGAATCTTCGCGTACACCAGCTTGTCCGCCAGCGTCCAAAGCAGCCCGCTCGGCTTCTTGCCCGCCAGTGTCTCCGCCCGATGCTGCCTGCCGATGCTCACCGCCCATGCCAGAATCGCCTTCTTCACCGGAGAATGCGCGCTCTTTGCCTCTACGCCCTGACGAATCTTCTCGTATACCCGCGGAACTCCCAGAAAGATTGTCGGCTTCACCGCCTTCATCGCGGCCGGCAGCAGATCGAACTTGGGCAGGTATGCCAGCCTCGCCCCATGGCACATCAGCGCGTAGTCCACATGCCGCGCCGTTACATGCGAGAGCGGCAGAAAAGAAATGCAGCTGTCACTACTGCTGAAGCCCATTGGACCGGTCGAGATGCTGACGTTACTCGCCAGATTGCCGTGCGTCAGCTCGACTCCTTTCGGCTCGCCGGTCGTTCCCGACGTGTAGATGATGGTGCACAGATCGGTCGGCCGCACCTGTTTCGCCCGCGCGTCGAAGGCGGGATTGCGCGCCTGCTTGCCCGGAGCAGCCTGCATCAGCCGGGCAAAGCTCTCCGCCGCACCCTCTTCGCCCTCGTTCATCACCACCACATGCTGCAGTTCAGGCAGATCGCCCGCCCCCGCCAGCTTCGCCAGCTGCTCGCCGCTGGCGACGATCGCCACCTTCGCCTCCGAATCCCGGAGCATGTACCCCGCCTGCTCCGGCGTCACCGTCGAGTAGAGCGGCACGTCCACCGCACCCAGCGCCAGAGTGGCCAGGTCGGAGACAATCCACTCCCAGCGGTTCTCACTCAGGATCGCCACCCGGTCGCCGCTGCCCACCCCCCACGCCGCCAGCACCTCGGCCAGCGCCCTCACCCGTCCATACAGCTCGTCGGATGTGATCGGCTGCCAGTTCCCCCGGGCATCCTGCCACAACATCACCTCACGGCTGCCGCGAGAGGTCACCATCTCGAGCACGTCGTTCACCGTCTTCAACTTGAAATCGCTCATATTCCCCAGCTCTTCCCTGCAACCACCCTGCTCTTCGAAGCCTGCTTATCCTCTGCATTTGCCATGAACGTCTCGGAGCTCACCCGCTCGCAATGCCATGCAGCAGCACGTCCAGCACCTGCGCCGCCGTAGCCTGCGGATCGTACTCCCGGTGCGTCAGCACCGCCGAACTCAGCAACTCGTCGATGGCACCGAACATGCAGTGCGCCACCACCCCATCGGAGATGTCCTGCCGAAACAAACCGCTCTGCTGCCCGCGCCGCACCACCTCGCGCACCACCTGGATATAGCGCACCAGGTGCTTGTGCGAGAACTCCGCCACGAACTTCGCGCTCTGGCGCATCTCCGTCTGCATCAGCACCGCCATACTCCGATTGACGGCCGAACTCTCCAGATGGACCTGCGCAATATACTGCAGTTGCTCGCGCGGATCGTGCACCGTGCGGAAGCGCTCCTCGACCGCCCGGTAGAAGCGTCCCAGCGTGGTGTCGATCGCCGTCCGCAGCAGATCGTCCTTGCTCTTGAAATAGAGATAAATGGTGCCGTCCGCAACCCCCGCCCGCGCCGCAATCGCGCTCACCGGCGAGTTGAAATAGCCATTCTCGGCGATCACCTCTACCGCCGCATCGAGAATCCGCTGATACTTCTCATTTCCTTCGCCCGACGTACCGTGGAAGGAAGCGGTGTGCCCCGCTGAACCCGGCGGCTGCTGTCCCGGCTCGGGTACCCCGGCTTCGGCGCTCCCTCGCGCCGTGTCCTCTGCCCCTGCCCCGGTGCGCCTGCGTCCCTTCAACCCTTTGCCCTCGATCCGCGTCAGTCGAAGCATCGCCCACCGGAAACTTCCGGTCCCGCCACTCTAATGAATACTCCCTCATTTGCCAACCGGGGCGCGATGAAGGTCCTTCCACACCCGCATCCACCCCCAGGAGCACTCCACCCTATCCGGATGATCCCAACAAGCTCTAAGCTGAAGCTCGAGACCAAAGCGCTCCATCGAAAGGCTTGCCTTGCCCGATCCCATCCCGCATCACGAACGCATCCCGGACCCCGCCTTTCGCCACGCCGTCGACCTGCTCGACCGCGGCGATATCCTCGGCCTGCAAGCTCTCCTGCAGCTTCACCCCGCGCTGGTGCATCAACACGTTCCCTTCGAAGACAGCAACTACTTCCGCTCGCCCACTCTGCTCGAGTTCATCGCCGAGAACCCGGTCCGCCATGGCAGCTTGCCGGCCAACATCGTCGAGATCACGCGCGTGATCCTGCAGGCTGAACCGGCGATCGCTGCCCGCACGGAGGCCCTCATCCTGGTTGCCACCGGCCGCATTCCACGCGAGCGCAACGTGCAGACCGATTTGATCGCGCTCCTCTGTGAGCATGGAGCGGACCCAACCCCGGCGCTTCTACCCGCTGCCGTGCACGGCGAATGCGAAGCGGTGTACGCGCTGCTCCGCCACGGCGCGAAACTGGACCTGCCGGTCGCCGCCGCGCTCGGCCGCGCTCACGACTTTGCCCGTCTGCTCGAAACCGCCGCGCCCGCCGAGCGCCATCTTGCCCTGGCGCTGGCGGCACAGTTCGGCCATACCGGCCTGGTACAGACCCTCCTCGACGCCGGCGAAGATCCCAGCCGCTACAACCCGCCCCCAGCGCACGGTCACTCCACCCCCTTGCACCAGGCAGCCCTCGCCGGTCACGAGCAGGTCGTCCACCTCCTGGTCGAGCAGGGTGCTCGGCTCGACCTGAAGGACACAATCTTTCGCGGAACCCCGGCCGACTGGGCGCAGCACGCCGGCAACTCCCACATTGAACGATATCTCCGCCAGCAGGAAACCCACACCCGTCCGGAGCACCAGCCAGGACGCTGAGCGCACCTGCTCGCTGAAGCCGGGGGGTCGCTCAGGCCGATTTGTTCAGAGGCGATGTTATTTCGTCGCCTCCGGCTTGTGCTCTTTTCCGAGGAAGCTGATGATCTTGCTGGCCACAAACTCGTGGTACTCTTCGAGCAGAAAGTGACCGCCGTCGATCAGGTGCAACTCCGCATTCGGCAGGTCATTCAGGAATGCCTTCGCTCCCGGCACGGTGAAAAAGGGGTCGTTCTTTCCCCATACGATCAGTGTGCGCGGCTCCGCAGCGCGGAAGTACTCGTGCCACGCATCGTAGAGCGCGACGTTCGAAGTGTAGTCGTGGAGCAGGTCCAGTTGAATGGCGTCATTGCCCGGCCGGTCGAGTAGCGCCTGATCGAAAGTGTAGCCGTCCGGGCTCACAGCCGCCGGGTTCCTCGCGCCGTGCGTGTACTGGAAGATCGTCGTCTGCTTGGTCAACAGCGTGCGCGGCGCCTTCTCGGTCTCCTCATTTCGGTCTGCCCAGAAGGGCTGCAACGGCTCGAACGCGGCGCTGATTCCCTCCACATACGCGTTGCCGTTCTGCACGACGACGCCTTCGATGGCCTTCGGATGACGCGTTGCGATGCGGAAACCGACGGGCGCGCCGTAGTCCTGCACATAGAGGCTGAAGCTCTGTAACTTGAGGTCGCCAAACAACAGTTCCTCGATCAGAGCAGTCACGTTGTCGAAGGTGTACTGAAACTCCGTTGAACTTGGTGCATCGCTGTAGCCAAAGCCGAGGTAGTCCGGTGCAATGACGTGAAAGTCGAGAGCAAGCAGCGGGATCAGGTCGCGGAACATATGCGACGACGACGGGAACCCATGCAACAGAACAATCGTGGGGTTGGTAGGCGAGCCGGCCTCGCGGTAGAAGATCTTGTGGCCTTGAATCGTGGCGTGATGGTAAGTGGTCATGGAAATTTCCTCATATCAGGTATGGACTGCATCGCGGGTTAGGGCCCGGCGTGTTTCGACACGGCCCAGGGCTGGGCTTAGCGCGCGGGAAGCTCCGCGGAGCGGACCACCGGGAAGTCAATTTCGGTGCCGGCAATGTGGTTGAAGTAATTCGTAAAGAGATTGACGGCCACGCTCGCGATCACTTCGACGATCTCCTGGTCGCTGACCCCAGCGGCGCGGAGCGCCTCCACTTCCTCCACGGGCAGGTGGCCGCGCTGCTGCACGACCTTCACCGCAAAGCTCAGGATCGCGGCATCCTTCTGATCGGAAGACTCGCCGAACTGCGCGGCTTCGAGCTCCGGCTTCGTCAAACCCTGTAACGACCCGAGCACATTGTGCGCGGACAGGCAGTAGTCGCAAGAGTTCACGTTGGCCACAGCCACCGCAATCTGCTCACGCTGTTTGCCGGTCAATTTACCTTCACTCAGAGCGGCGCCGAAGCCAAGATAGGCCTTGAGCACGGCAGGTGCGTTGGCAAGTTGCTGCGCTAGATTGGGCACCATCCCCAGCTTGCTCTGAAGACCGTTGAAGAGTTGCTTGTTGAGGCCCGTAGCCTCACTCGGTGGGATACTGCGGAACGTGGACATGCGATATTTCCTCCTGTCCATGAGAGATTATGACACCGGTAAACGATTCAATAAAGGTGTTAGGGTGAAAGGGAGGTAAAAACCATGGCGGAGGGCCGGCGCGTACATGAGGAATGGCGGGGGAACCACCTATTCGTCGGGAATCGGCTCGCGCTGGATTTCCTGAACACGGAACTGATGTCGAACGGCGAAACCATCGAGCTTTTGAACGATGCCGCAGCCGTAGCGCGGTGGATGGTCCATGCAGATCTTCTGACGGAAAAGGCAGCGAAGAAGCTGGAGCAGGCATGGGAGCGCAGCCCGCGTGCTGGTCAAGGAGTCATCGCGTTGAGGCGCTTTCGCGATCGCCTCCGAGCGGCGGTCTTTGCCTTCGAGGCAGGTTCGGGCGTCTCCAGGGAGTTTCTTGACGAGCTCAACAGGCTGCTCCGGACTCATCCGATGCACCGTGTGGTCGAAGCGGACGACCACGGCGGTTACACCCAGACCGCTTCCTTCGAACCGCGGCAGCCGGACGACCTGCTCAGCCCGCTCGCGGAAGACACGGCGATGTTGCTGACCGGTGTCACCGCCAGCCGCGTCCGCAAGTGCGAGGGCTGCCCTGTCCATTTTCTGGATCTAAGCAAGAAGGGCTCGCGCCGATGGTGCAGCATGGGTCTGTGCGGGAACAAGGTGAAGGTTGCTGCCTACCATCAACGACAACGCAAGGAGTAGCTGAAGAATTACCCGGCTCTCCGCCCCAGGCATGCCTTCCCGCCTGATAACGGAAATTTGGCTTGTCGGAAGCGAACCGCGCTGACCTCCTATACTGTCGAGAACAGGCTTATGCGCGAATTGCTTTGATTAGAGCTGATTTCGATCATCGGTCCTGTGAATCGCTTCCCGTCATCCGCGATTTCCTAGATGGGTGCATAATCCCGAATGCGCTCGCCAAGCTACTTGAGCGCTGGACAAGCGACTCGGCCTGTAACCTCTATCAAGGCTGTCCGTGCGCATGCTTCCGGGAAACCGACTTGTCAGGACTGATCCTAGCCGTGCGATGTTCTCGTAAACTGAAGTCTCAGTTCACTCGAACACAACACACTGTTTCTGCCGGAGATTGACCGATGCTAGACGTTCACCCGCCACACGCAGCCACTCATACTTGGAAAGACTTCTTCATACATATCGCCACGATCTGCGTGGGCCTGCTAATCGCCATTGCTCTGGAGCAGACTGTTGAGGCGGTCGCTCGTTCGCATGAGCGCGCCGAGTTGCGTCGCGCGCTGCACGATGAGTCCTTACAGATCGTGTACGACACTAAGCGGGCGGATGAGGATGACGGTCTGCAGCTCGCGTGGGTAGCGCGCAGCAGGAGGCGAACATAGACCAGGCGCTCAAGTCACATCATGCACTTGGCCCCATTCCACCGATGCCGCGCCTCGCGGGGGGCGTGGCCGGTGCGGGAAATCCCTACTATGTCGCGGCAAAGGCCAGCGGCAGAATCAGCCTGCTTACGGACCAGGAGGTGGTGGCGTATGGCGAGCTGAACGACGAGGTGGAATTGATCGATCCTCGCGTGGAAACCTACCACAAGGCTTTGCGCGCTGTTAGCAGGCAAGCCAATGCGTTCGAGCGCGAGACAAAGGATGCACACCTGTCGCCGGCTGCTACCAGAACCGGGCGAGTGGCATTACGGTCAGCATTGCTTGAGTTCGAGGATGCTCTCCGGGATGATCGCTTCGCGAACCGCGCATCGGGTGGTGCGGCCACTGAACTTTCACAGGGGGAGCTGGACCTGAAAAAGCTGGAAGGCTCTGAATTACAAGCCCTAAAAGAACCGTAGCGGGACAGGATTACTGAACCTTCCTTGGCAAGCCCGTAATGGGGCTGGGACAGGCAGGCGGTTGCTAATGATAGCGCGGTTGGGGGAAATTGGCCGAGGACCTTAATGCCCGGAAGCTTGCAGACGGCGTTACTGACGGTAAGCCGACTTATGAGGAGTGTCCAACGGCGCGAGCCATTGCCGGACTCGTCCCGCGCAAGAGTTCACCTTGCGTACTGCTCCTCAGACACAGCCTCGAGCCAGTCCACAGCCTTGCCGTCCACCGTTTCGGTGATCACGATGTGCGTCATGCCCACCTGGGCGGACGCTCCATGCCAATGTTTCTCGGAAGGTTCAAAGAAGATAACGTCTCCCGGCCGCACTTCCTGGATCGCCTCTCCATCCTTCTGTACCCATCCAAGCCCTTGTGTGATCACGATGGTCTGACCCGCCGGATGCGTGTGCCAACGAGTGCGTGCGCCCGGCTCGAACGTCACGACACCGCCATTGGAGTGCCGTCCACCATCCGCCGGGAAAAGCGAGTCGATGCGAACGTTGCCTGTAAACCAGTCCTTCGGTCCAACCATGGATGGAATGGTGCCTGCTCGGGTGATCTTCATTGTGTCGCCTCCAAACTTCTTTGAACTCTGCTCAGAATGCCTCTGAGCAGAGTCATCCTTTGATTTTTGCCGCTTCTCGAAAACTTCCCTAGCAACCGGCAGGGCGGACATGGCACAAGGCCAACCTGCATAAAAGGCGATGTGATGCATCACCTCCGAGGCCTCGCTCTGCGTCAAACCGTTATCCATCGCACGATTGAGATGAAACGGTATCTGTGCCGTCTGTCCATTTGCAATCAATGCGCTGACCGTGACGAGACTGCGGTCTCGGGGAGCCAAGGCAGGACGCAGCCACAGGTCGCGAAAAAGCACATCCGTCGTCGCCTGCACGAGCCCGGAAGCAACCGTGCCGAAGTTGCCGGCAACCTGCGTGGCTCTTTGCTTTTCGGTTTCTTCGTTCAGCGGCAGCAACTTGCCCTTAGCCGGTGGGAGCTGATCGATTCGGATACCACGCTGGAGGAAGATGTCTTTGGCCACCGCAATGGCCGCCATCGAATTCCCCC
>CAJCHN010000063.1 GCA_903970285.1 Rhodanobacteraceae bacterium
GGCGCTGTCGCAGTCTGAGCAGCCGCGGATTCAGGATGCGCCCGGGCCGGCTACCGTGCCAGCCCCGCAGTCCTCTGGCAGCCCGGATGCGCCGCGCATCCAGGACGCGCCTGGACCGGCGCAGACGATCCCCACCCTTCCTGCAGCCCCGGCGCCGACGGCTCCTGCTCAGACAACTCCGCCGCAGTAGAGCATTTCCCTATAAGCTATAGAGCGTAGAATGGTGTTCTGAACCATGCTGCTGCGTCGTGCGGGGTGATGGTCTTCAAGGCTTTTGCGATGGCTTGTTGGAGCTGTTCCGGGGTTCGGGCCTTGGCCGCGCGGAGGAACTGTTTGAGCTTTGACCAGGCTTTCTCTATCGGGTTGAGGTCGGGGGAATAAGGAGGTAGGTAGAGCAGTTCGGCTCCCGCCGCCTCGATCCGCTCACGGATTCCCTGCACCTTTGTGCGAGCTGAGATTGTCCATCACCACGACGTCGCCGGGCTTCAGCTCGGGAGCCAGGACCCGGTCCACGTAAGCGAGGAAGATGTCGGCATCGGTGGCTGCTTCGACGGTCATCGGCGCGAACATCCCGCTCAGTCGGATGGCCCCCAGAAGGGTTACCGTCTTCCAATGTCCGCCGGGCGTTGCTTCGGGGATTCTGCGACCTCCGCGACAGCGCGCATAGAGCCTTGTCATCGAGGTGGTAACGCCGGTTTCGTCGAGGAAAATCAACCGTTTGGGCGGGATCTCCGAAAGGCGCTGGAGGAACTCGACGCGCCGCTGGCGGTTGGCTTCGGTGTCGCGTTCGGAGGCGTGGAGCGACTTTTTTTGAGCCGGTAACCCAACCCGCGCAGCACGCGCCAGAGATGCGATGGGCTGACCGAGGTGCCCTCCTTGGCAAGAGCCTCCTGCAAACCGTGCAGCGTCAGGTCCGGCTGCGCGTCCAGAAGCCGCTTCAACGGCTCCGGGTCGAGGCGGCTGATGCGCCCATGCCGGCGCTGCGGCGTACGCTCCATTGCACCCGTCTTCTTGTGCGCGGAAGATACTTTCCACGCCCAAGCCACGCTCACATCGAACCGCAGGGCCAACTCGCGAAGAGTCCCCTGACCCGCAATGTAAGCCTTCAAAAGCTTCTTCCGCAAATCATCGCTGTAAGCCCGCGCCATCTATCAAAACTGACACCACACCCAGCCCCTGCAAAGAATCAAGCTATATACCCATCAGGTAAATGCTCTAGTTAGCGTGTTGACCGTCTTGCTGTAGCCTGTACCCAGCGGCGCAGCAGCTATGCCGCACACCGTGGCTTGATCAGGTATGGCGATGAGTCGGCAGTCGCGAAGCTGGACGATCGGAGTAGCCGCTGCAACTGCAATCGTCTACGCCGCGACCATCGTGCTCGGCCTGCGCATCCGCGACTTCAGCTGGTTCGATCTCTTCAAGTCAGCTGGCCAACCAAGAACGGCATGGACCCCGCCGCGCCGCAGCGATCTTCCGCATGGCGCTCTCGGCGAGAGCATTCGCCGCGGCGAAAAAATCTTCAACGAGACCCCGCTCTACGCCGCGAAATACACCGGCGCCAGGATCAGTTGCGGCAGTTGCCACGCCGAAGGCGGCATCCAGCCTTTCGCCTCGCCGGTGGTTGGCGCGCCCGCCGCCTACCCCGCTTACAGCCAGAGAGCCGGCCACGTCATCTCGCTCGAAGACCGCATTCAGGAGTGCTTCGTCCGCAGCGAAAACGGCCAGCCCCTCCCCTACAGCGGGCCCGAGATGCATGCGCTGGTCGATTACATCGCGTGGCTCTCTCGCCCGCAGCCGGGCCGCCGCCCCTATACCGGGCGCGGCCTGGCCGCCCTCGGCGCGCTCCCCGCCAACCCCCAGCGTGGAGGCGAAATATACGCTACGCAATGCGCGGGCTGTCACGGCGAACATGGCGAAGGCCGGCTGCCGCTCTTCCCCGCGCTCTGGGGTCCGGACTCCTTCAACGCCGGCGCCGGCATGCACGGCATTCCCAAGATGGCGGCCTTCGTGCAACACAACATGCCGCAGAACCGCATGGGAATTCTCTCCGCGCAGGATGCCTTCGACGTCGCCGCCTACATTCACGCGCAGCCCCGGCCGCCCTTCAATCCCGCCTTCAGCAAATATTGAAGGAACCATTCAAGCCCCGAGGCTGACCGAGCTTTTCGGCCGGCAGGAGCAGGGAAGGCATGTCCCGGGGTCAGGCGTCGCACCGATCGCATGCAGATACTCCACCTCACCGGAGATCAGGTCGGTCAGGCAAGTCGCACAGTCGCCATACTCGCAGCCGGAGCTGATGTCGATGTCATGGGCGCGCGCCAGTTCGAGCAGCGTAGCGTGCTCGCCGGTCCAGGGCAGCGTCTCCCCGGTGACGGCAAAAGTGACAGTGATTGCTTCGTTCGTGTCGGTCATGCCGTGTCGAGTCTCCAAAATCTAAGCCGTTACCTGCTTCATATCCGCCCGAATATTCTCATAGGTCGTGTTATACGCCAGCACCTTTGGATCAGGCGCAACCTGCCAATGCTTACACGCCTCCGCATACACCGGAGCCCACCAGTTGCGATGCTCTGTCAGACCCTCCTCCTGCCAGTGCTTCCAATCGACCAGGATCGTGGACCAGGCCGCGTCGCCCCGCTCCAGCGTCGCGTTCATCGAGCCAAACTCAGGCACCAGCCAATCCCGTCCGATGCGTGCATGCAGAATCTCATCCGCCCAGTCATAGTCCTGGATCGCCTCGGTCAGTGGATCGGCGGTGGCAACCGCAACCTCCCACTCATACTCCTTGCCCGTCTTCTTCGG
>CAJCHN010000064.1 GCA_903970285.1 Rhodanobacteraceae bacterium
GTTAGGCATTGTTGAGTGTCCTTCTATCAAGTTATCTACTATTCGATGCGTCAAGTCAAGATTGGTCGCAGACCGCCATCTCTTCCCTATCGACCAGCCCCAAACCGCCATGACTATGAGACGCTGAATTGAGGCAACCGGTCGGGATGAATGCGGGCGGCGGCTTAAAATGTTCCACATGAGCAAGCGTCCGGTCGGGGTTACGGTGATTGCAATCGCGATGCTCGCGCTGGGCGGAGTGGGCATGCTGATGGCCGGAGTCGGCCTACTGACTCCTCCACCCGCGCCGGTAAGACCATGCACGGGTTGGCTTTGCTCCTTCGACTGGCGTCCGATTGTCTTCATGCTGGCGAGCATCCAGGCGGTGTTGTCGGCCTGGGTGTTTAGGGGCGGGAAGCCCGCTGCTCTGGTACTTCAACCGGCCGGAGGTCGTGGCGTGGTTCGCCGGACGCAGACCGGATCAGGCGGCGGGGTAGCGGCCAAGCTCTTTGAGCATCTGGGTGTGGGGGCGCAGGGATTCGATCGCGAGGTTGAGGGCGGCGGGGTCGTCAAACCGGACGTCGACGAAGAAGACGTACTCCCAGGGACGGCCGGGGACGGGGCGCGACTCGATCCGGGTGAGATTAAGCCCCGCGCGATGGAAGATAGCGAGCGCCTCGAGCAGCGACCCAGGGCGATGCTCGAGAGTGAAGGCCAGGCTGGCCTTGTTGGCGCCGGACGGTAGCTGAGCCGAGAGGTGCCTCTTCGATTCTGGGACGAGCACGTAAAAGCGAGTGTAGTTTTCCGGATGATCCTCGATGCCCCTGAGCAGGATTTCGGCTCCGTAGTGGACGGCGGCGAGTTCGGGGGCGATGGCAGCGGCATCGCGCGATCCGGCGAGCATGAGCTGCTTGACGCTGCCGGCGGTATCGTACGCGGGGACGGCTTCGATGTCGGGATGCGCGCGCAGCCAGCGGCGGCACTGCGAGAGAGCGACCGGATGCGACAGCACACGGCGCAGGCGCGAGAGATCCACTCCGGGCAAGGCGATGAGGTTGTGCCGGATGCGCAGCAGGGTCTCGCCGACGACCGTCACCTCGTGGTCGAGCAGGAGATCATAGTGCTCGAAGACGCTGCCGTGGAGGCTGTTTTCGATGGGCAGCACAGCGGTGGTCACCGAGCCGTTGCGCAGCCGCTCGAAGACCTCAGCGGAGAGGGCGCAGGGAACGATCTCGAGATCGTCCGGCGAAGCCTGACCGAACACCTGCACGGCAGCGGCGTGGCTATTGGAGCCGAGTTCCCCCTGGATGGCGACGCGATGGCGCGCGGAAAGATGTGGAACCGTGGGTTTGTCAACGGGCGACTTTGATTTCAAGCAAAAACCTCGTTATTCCGCTTCATGCAGATAACCCTCGGTCAACTCTCCGCAACCTATCACATGGAAGGCGGCGAGTATCCGCCCACTGAAGCCGAGGTCCGAGGTCAGGGCCGAACGACTGGGAGAATGCAATGCTTTGGACGATTACGATTATCTTGTTCATCCTCTGGGTGCTGGGCCTGGTGAGCGGCTATACGCTGAGCGGATGGATTCACATTCTGCTGGTCCTAGCCGTCATCGTGCTGATCTTCAATCTACTTTCCGGGCGCAGAGCGCTCTAGCCGCCGGAAACATGAATTTCAAGACTCGCAGTAAGCTGGCGCGAACTCGGCAGCAAGTCGCTGAACAGAAACACGCTGAACCGCTTGACGCGTCGCCGCATGGAACTCTCACGCGCCTCGCCTGAGACATAGGGAGAACAATCATGAACGACAGCAAAGCAGCAGGTGTATTTGACGAAGCCAAGGGCAAGCTGAAACAAGCAGTCGGGGAAACCTTTAACGATCAGTCGATGGCCAACTCCGGGGCGGCCGACGAGGTGAAGGGACATGCGGAGCAGACCTGGGGCAGTGTGAAGGATGCGGCTCACAACCTGACGCACTCGCACAAGGAGCACAGCGCCGAGATCGACGCGCAGGACGATGCGCACAACTTCCGCTCGGGCATCACGGACGCGGCGGCAAATGCGAAGGAGTCCATTCAGCGCGGGCTGGGACACCTGGAGCACAAGGCCAAGGAATAACGTCAACGTTGACGTTGCGATTACAGGCAAGGCCCACCACTTGAGGTGGGCCTTGCTCATTTTCCCGGCCGGCCGGGAGTGAGACTGATCGGCCCGGTGTCATCGACCAGGGTCTTCGAGCGCAAATCGTGGATCGCTACTCGCCCTATCGCGCATTGTACGAGGGTGTGCTCTCGCAATCCCCGTCTTCCTGCACGAAGCACGACGCGAGGGCATGCAGTCAGAAGGCCCTCAGGAGCCGATGAACCGGGCATAAATCGATCGCGCCACGCCCGCATCGGTCGTGCCCTGGATGAGCGCGCGCCCATCCGGGAAGACCGTCACCTGATGCGGTCCGCGGCGAAACCGCAGCAGCAGCGGATTAGCGCGAAGCTCTTCGATCTCCGGATGCAGCTGCAACTGGTGCAGCAGCGCCGTTAGCGACAGCGGACGTTGATGTTCATGGATCTGAACAGAGTTGCGTCCACACAGCGTGATGTGTGGACGGCTCTTCCCGGCCAGATGGCGGAAGGTGCGGCTTCCGCAAACAGCACAGTCCGGATCCGGCGCGGCGTTTGAAATTGCGGCGCGCTCACCGGTCCATAGGTCGAACGAGAGAAACGTGCGGCGCATCAGCCCGGCCTGCCCGGTAAGCAGCTTCAGCGCCTCGGCTGCCTGGAGCGAGGCCGCCAGATTGACCGCCGGCCCCAGGATGCCCGCGGTATCGCAGGTCTCGACTGCACCCGAGGGCGCGCCTGGAAACAGGCAGGCGAGGCAGCCGGTCGGAGCCCAGGCTGGATTGCAGTCATCACTGCTCAAGCCTGAGTCTTCCAGCCGCGGCAGGATGTTCATGGTCGCCGCCTTCGCGCCGATGGCCCCCGCGTAGATCCACGGCTTCCCCTGCTGGACCGCGTAGTCGTTGACCAGGTAACGCGTCTCGAAGTTATCCGCGCAGTCGAGCAGCAGGTCGGCGTCCGCGAGCAGCTCGCAGATGTTTGCGGGCACCAGATCCGCTGTGTGAGCCTCGACCTCGATTTCGGAGTTGAACTGCGCTATCCGGGCGCGGGCGGCCTCGGCCTTGGGCATGGAGGCTGCCGCATCGGCCTCGTCGAACAGCACCTGGCGCTGGAGATTGGAGGGCTCAACAATGTCCCGGTCGATGAGGATCAGGCGGCCAATGCCCGCGCGAGCCAGCAGCGAGGCGGTCGCGGCGCCAATCGCTCCTACCCCGACGATGGCAACCCGTGCGCCCGCCAGGAGTTCCTGGCCTTTGCGTCCGATGCCCGGGAAAAGCACCTGGCGGGAGTAGCGTTCGTCAGAAGAGATGCCAGGCGTGGAAGGGTTCATGGAGAACGAGCGGACGCTGCTAGGACTTCTTCAGTATAGAACTGCCGGTTCTGAGGTGGCGGCCGCGAGACTGAGAGATGGCTCTCCGCGCCCATCTGGTGTCGAACTCACCTCCCGCCGGAGAGTTTCCTGCAAACGGTTCGACCGTTTCCTGCATCGTAGAGGCACATGCGGGTTTCGCTTCGGGGGGTAGCTTTCCCAAAGGACGGAGAGGTGTAATCTGCTTTGTTTTGAAACTCTTGCCGCCAGCTTCGCGCGGCGGAGGTACAGGAAGAGGGATTTCACGCGTGGCGCAACTCCGGCAGGGGCAACAGGGACACTTGATCGGCCAACTCGAGGTCTTCGACAGGACGCTGTCGCGGCCATCCGAGCCTGATCTCAATGTGCCAGACTCTCTGGCCGGCACGCGACCCGGGCCCATTCAAGTGACTCAATTTCGTTTATCCGCGGGCTCTGCTCTTAGGCGGCATTCTTCTGGCCGGGCAGGACGTGTGATGCTGGGTGCGGTGTGCGTCACCGGCGCCCTGGTGTTCGCGGCGGAAGCCGCAAGAGCCCAGGCGACCGGCTCGACCCCGTCCTCCAATTCGACGGGCCAGGTGCCGGGTGGCGGAAATGCCGCATCCCCCACGTCTTCTGTTCCGCAGGCGTCAACCACCGCGACGGGTGCCGCAGCCTCCTCCGCGACCGCGGCTCAGAACATCGCCGCGGCCAAGCCGGAGCCGACGCTTCCGCCGCTCACGCATGACCTGCAGGAGTACGCTGGCCAGAAGGTTGTGGGCATCCGCTATACCGGCGTTAACTTCGACCGCACCGATCGCCTGGGCCAGCAGTTGAGCCAGCAGCAGGGCGCACCACTTGATCCCGAAAAAGTTCAGGCTACGACGCGCCGCCTCTTCGCCACCGGCCGCTATAAGAACATCGATGTGCATGTGGAGCCGGCCGCGGGCGGTGTGACCCTGGTCTTCGCCGGCCTGCCTCGCTACTACGTCGGCCGGGTGCAGATCAACGGCATCAGCGACGACCGGCTGACGTCGCTGGTCGAGTACGGAACCAACTTGAACCCAGGCACCGCCTTCAGCGACGCAGATCTCGATGCCGCCACCAGTTCGGTGAAGCTTACGCTGGCGCAGAACGGCTACTACGAGCCGAAGATCGCGGTCCGCGTCGAGCGCGACGATAGTGGCCAGCAGATCAACGTCACCTACACCATCGCCATCGGACCCCAGGCCCGGGTCGGCACGGTGAGCATCACCGGCAAGGATCCCGGCATCACGGAAGCCATCCTGCGGAAGAAGGGAAAGCTCAAGCGCCGTTCGAAGGTCGCACGCGAGACGGTCAGCAACACGCTGTCCGATCTGCGCGATTACTTTCAGAAGAAGGATCGCCTGGAAGCCACGGTGAGTCTCCGCCAATCCACCTACGACTCGGCCGCCAAGACCCTCAACTACAGCTTCGACGTGGAGCAGGGACCGGTGGTGAAGGTGGTGGTTGAAGGGACGAAGTTTTCCAAGAGCCGCCTGCACCTGCTGGTGCCAGTGTACGAAGAGGGAACCGTCGACAACGACCTGCTGAACGAAGGCCGCTCCAACATCAAAGATTTCCTGCAGCAGGAAGGCTACTTCGATCCCCAGGTTAACGTGGAGCAACTGCGGCCCACTCCACTTACCGAGACGGTGGTCTACTCCGTTCAGGCCGGCGAGAAGCACAAGGTGGGCGCCGTCACCATCACCGGCAACAAGTACTTTTCCAGTGAATTGTTGAAAGACAGCGTGCAGGTGCAGAAGGCCAATGCGTATCAGCGCAGCGGCAGGTTCAGCACGCAGCTGGTCTCGTCCGACGTCAAGAACATCGAGGCAATCTACCGCGCCAACGGCTTCAGCAGTGTCAAGGTCACTTCGGCAGTCTCCGAGTCCGATACCAATGCCAAGGGCAAGAAGCTGAAGGTCTCGGAGATTCGCGTCGCCTACAAGGTGGAGGAGGGTCCGCAGCAGACCTTCGGCGCAGTCAACCTCAAGGGAGTTGATCCCGTGCGGGCGCAGGCCATCCGCGGCATGCTGCAGGCCACGCCCGGACAGCCCTTTTCGCTCACCACCCTCTCCGGAGACCGCGATGCGGTGCTCAGCTACTACCTCAGCAATGGCTTCGACAAGGCTCGCATCGAGGTGGTGCAGACGGTCGAGACGGCCGACAAGCTGAAGACGGACATCAGCTACAACGTAACTGAGGGCGAGCAGGTCACCACCGGCCGCGTGCTCGAGAGCGGCATTCACTACACTCGGCCGAAGGTGGTCAACGACCAGCTGCGCGTGCATGCCGGCGATCCTCTGGACCAGAGCGCGCTGCTCGAGTCGCAGAGAAATCTCTACAACCTCGCGCTGTTCAACGAAGTCAACGCGGCGGTGCAGAACCCCACCGGGGATGACGAAGAGAAGAACGTGGTCGTGCAGGTGACCGAAGCCAAGCGCTGGGACGTGACCTATGGCGTGGGCTTCGAGGTGCAGACCGGCCTGCCTTCCTGCGGCATGTACTGCACGCAGGTGGGCACCACGGCCGCGCAGCAGGGCAAGGCCGGAGCCAGCGAACGCATCTCGCTGGACGTAAGCCGCATCAACTTGCGCGGAACCGACAACTCGCTCACCTTCCACGGGGAGTACGGTCTGCTCGAAGAGATAGCGACCGGAAGCTTCAACAACCCGCACCTGTTGGGCCGGAAGAGCTTTTCCGGGCAGATCTCCGGCGGCTACTCCAACGTGCAGAACATCTCGACCTTCGCATCCTCCACGCTGCAGGGTTCCTTTCACGTCACGGAGAAAGCCACCAAGAAAGACACGTTCATCTACGACTTTCAATATCGCCGGGTCGCGGTGAACGCCAACAGCCTAGCCATTTCGGCGGACCTCATCCCGCTGCTCTCCGAACCCGTGCGCGTGGGCGGACCGGATATCACCTGGTTCCATGACACCCGAAGCCCAAGCCCGCTCGACGCCAGCAAGGGCTCGTACACGAGCGTCCAGAACTTCCTGGCAACCTCCAAATTCGGATCGCAGACCAGCTTCGACCGCATCGACGCCTCAAACGCAACCTACTATCTCTTCGGCAAGTCGAAGTACGTATTCGCCCGCAACACGCGCATCGGAGTCATCCGTTCAACCGGCACCAATCCCAACGCCGGCACCGTCACCTCGCCTGCGCCGGGAGCCTGCACCGGCATCCTGTTGACCACCAATGCAAGCTGCAATCCGGTGCCGTTGCCCGAGCGCCTCTACGCCGGCGGCGCAACCTCGGACCGCGGTTTTCCGATCAACGGTGCCGGTCCGCGCGACCTGCAGACCGGCTTTCCGGTCGGCGGATCAGCTGTCTTCGTCAACACCTTCGAACTACGCCTTCCCACCCAGACGCTGCCCTACGTGGGCAACAGCGTCAGCTTCGTCGTCTTCCACGACATGGGCAACGTCTTCCGCTATCCAAGCGATATGTTTCCCAGCTTCCTGCGCTTCCACCAGCCGGACCAGGACACCTGCAAGGTGCTTACCGGAACCATCGGCACCTGCAACTTCAACTACTTTTCGCATGACATCGGACTCGGCGCGCGCTACCACACGGCGGTCGGTCCCATTCGTGTCGACTTCAGTTACAACCTCAACCCTCCGGTCTATCCTGTGTTCCCCTCTACCAACCCCAACGGCACCTTTGTCAACGGGGCGGTTCCCTACGTCGGGCAGGGAAGCCACTTCAACTTCTTCTTCAGCATCGGGCAGGCATTTTGATGAGGGGCGCGGCATCCATGAACGGGTTACTGGTGAGATCGGGTGTGGCCTTGTCGACAGCTTTGCTGCTGGCGTGCGGCGCAACCGCCCAGACGCCAGCGGGAGCGACAGTCGGCCCGCCCGCAGCCCGGGTGCCGCTTCCCCAGGCCAGCCCGGCCGCGGACCAGGCTGCGTTCTCCACCACTCCCAATGCGGCCAGGAACGGCGAGGCGGTCTCCCTGGGTACCGTGACCATGCTGCCGTCGGATGCGCCCGACCCTTCGATCACGCCGGCGCCGGGCTTCGTAGCCGACCAGGTCCTCGCCGTGGTCAACGGCGATCTCATCCTCGAAAGCGATGTCCTGCAGGAACAGCGCTTTGAAGCGTTCACCCCCTTCTCCACGCCTGGCGCGTTCTCGCGCGATGCCGCCGTGCAGCGGCTCATCGATCGCACCCTGATCCTGCAGCAATCCAAACTACAGCCGGATCAAGGCGTGACCATTGAGGAAGCCCGGGCGCAGTTACAGATGTTGCGCAAAGATCTCCCCGGATGCAAGGTCCGTTGCGAGACTGAAGCTGGTTGGCAGCAATTCGTGCACGACCAGGGCTTCACCATGCAGGAGCTAGAGCAGCGCTGGCAATCGCGGATGGAGGTGCTCAAGTTCATCGAGATGCGCTTCCGCTCCGGCATCGAAATCACTCCGGCACAGATCAAGACGTATTACGAGAAGAATATGCTGCCCGAGTATGCCAAGGTTCACGCCGCTCCGCCCAAGCTCGAGGTCATCTCTCCACGCATCCAGGAGGTCTTGCTGGAGCAGCAGGTGAGCAGCCTGCTCTCGGACTGGCTGCAGTCGCTGAAGGCCCAGGGTGATGTTCACGTCATGCGGCCCGACGAGGTGGAACCGTGAGCGAAGACCTGCAGACGCAAACCGGGCAGACTCAAACCGGCGAGACGGCGACTCCTCCCGGACCGGCGCATCAGCCTGCACGCGCCGCGCGGCGGCGCAGCGTCGCTGGCCGCATTGCCCGCGGCGCGGCCTGGCTGCTGGGCTCGCTGATCGTGCTGGTCGTGCTGCTGGTGGCCGGGCTCTCCTACTACTCCACCACTGCGGATTTCAACCGCCGGGTCGGAGCGGAGGTGGTCAGCGTCCTCGAAAACGCCACCGGAGGGCGGGTCGAACTGGGCCATATCTCCTTCGATCTGTGGCATCTCGCCATTGAGGCGGACGGACTCGTGATCCACGGCCTGGAAGGCCCGGGCGAAGCTCCGTATCTCTCCGCCGACAAGATCTTCGTGCGGGTCAAGATCATCAGCTTCCTGCAGCACACCACCGGCACCGGCATCGCGTCGCATGTCGGGCTCAACCTGCTGCGCGTGGAAGCTCCGCACGTCCACCTCATCATTGATAAGGATGGCAAGACCAACCAGCCCGTACCCAAACATCCGACTCCCAGCACCGAGCCCCTGCAGGATACGCTGCTGGACCTGAAGGCCAGCGAGGTCGAACTCGTGCACGGGCTGGCGCAAGTCAACGATCGCGCCATCCCCTTCAACCTCGCGGCGCAGGACCTCAACGCCAACGTCCACTACATCGCGAAGACCGACCGCTACGGCGCAACCATCGATCTGCGCGATCTGGTGACCCAGATCGACAAGGAGCCCGAGGCGAAGTCCAGTCTGCACGTCGAAGCCGAGATCGGCCGCGACATGGCGGCGCTGAATGCGTTCGACTTCCACTCCGGAGAGCACTCGGAGCTGCAGGCGACGGCTTC
Organism: Rhodanobacteraceae bacterium; assembly: GCA_903970285.1. GTDB lineage: Bacteria > Acidobacteriota > Terriglobia > Terriglobales > Acidobacteriaceae > Edaphobacter. Next base: position 8,948 of record CAJCHN010000064.1, read on the forward strand.
GCTCGATCACTTCAACAATCCGCAGTGGAAGGCAAACGTTGTCGGCTCGCTGGAGCTGAAACAGCTTCAGGTACTTGCCGGCGTTGACGGTCTCGACGCGGGCTCGCTCGAACTGAACGTAGCCGGCCACAACTGCTACGTCGCACCCGCCGCCGCGCAAAAGAAGCCGCGGCTACTGGATCGCCTGCGCAGCCGCAGAGAGGCCATCACCGCCGCACCGAAGACGTTGCCGCCCGATCCCGACTGCCAGCAGGGCTACCTGCTGGTGGGGTCGGTCAAGACCCACGATGCCGCCTACATCAACCAGTACGTCCGCGTTCGAGACGTCAACGCCGAAGCGCAGTTGAAGATCACGCCCACCCAGTTGCTCTTCACCGCGCTGACCGGCCGTCTGCAGACCGGCGGAAGCGCATCGGGAGAGCTGAAAATCGACAACTGGCTTGGTGAGGTGCCGCAGAATACGGAGAAGACCTCCGCGACCGTCAAGGGCGCGACCACGACGGCCAACAAAACCGCCGTTGCGGTAACCGGTCAGCCCTCCCTCTCGACCGCTCCCACTGTCACCAATGTTGTTCCCGCCCACGCCTACCTCACCGTCACCATCGACCGCCTGCCCCTGCGCACGATCATGGCCGATGCCGCGCCCAGGGGTTACCAGGATCTCGGCTTCGACACCGCGATCAACGGTCCGGTGAAGGTTGAGTGGGGCGGCCCCGCCAGCGACATCGCCGACACCGTGCAGGTACAGGCGGATCTCTCGCTGGCGCCCGCCGGTGGCGCCAACAGCCGCGACATCCCGGTCACCGGCGCCATCCTCGGCCACTACGACGGCTCGCGCGAGGTGGTCAACGTCACGCGCCTTGCGCTGAATACACCGCAGTCGTCCTTGACTGCCGACGGTGTACTCGGCGTCAACAACGGCGATCCGCTGACCGCTCTCAACGTCAATCTATCCCTCCGCAACCTTGCCGAGTACGACCAGTTGTTGACCACGCTTGGCGTCTCAAGCAACGGCAAGAAGGGCGCCAAGGCCATCCCGGTGAATCTGCATGGCTCGGCATCCTTCCAGGGAACCGCCAAGGGTGCGATCGCCAGACTCGACGTCAAGGGCCACCTGCAGGCGAACAATCTCGAGGTTCTGCTTGGCGCCCTGCAGCCCACACCCGCGGCCAGCCCCGCGCCTCCAGCCAACCTGGTCGCCGCTGCTGCAGGAGCAGGCGCACCGGCAGCGAAGCCCGTGACTACGCCCGCTCCGGCAACCGACGTTCACATCGACTCACTGATCGCCGACGCCGAGTACACGCCGTCCGGACTCGCGGTCGGCAGCTCCACCATCACCCAGGGCTCAGCCGTCCTGCACGTCGCTGGAACCTTCAAGCCGCGCACGGTCGTGAAGAAGCACACCACCACTTACGTCTGGGACAACGGCACGCAGGTCAACGCCAACGTTCAACTGGGGAACGCAAACGTTGTCGATCTGCTCACCATCGCCGGCCAGCAGAATGCCATCCCACTCACCGGAACCATCAACGTCAACGCCCACGCCGCAGGCACCTTCAAGGCGCTGAACGGAACCGGCGCAATCAACCTGACCAACGGCGCGGCCTACGGTGAGCCCTACCAGTCCGTCAACGTCAACCTGAGCGTTCAGGGGCAGGACATTGAAGCATCTCAAGTGGCGCTCAGGCTGAGCGGCATGAGCATCACCGGCAACGGCGGCTACGATCTCGGCAGCAAGCGCTTGCATGCGCACATCCAGGGCAACAACCTGCAGCTCTCGAAGTTTAGAACCGTGCAAAATGCCAACCTGAACGCCGACGGCGTCCTGAGTCTCAACGTCGACGCCAACGGCACGGTCGAGCAGCCTGGCCTGAAAGCCAACTTGGCGCTCGCCAACCTCGTCGTGCAGGGCAAGCCCATCGGCGAAGCCAGCATGAATGCCCACAGCGAAGGCAAGCTGGTCTTCTACACCGTGCGTTCGAATCTGGTCGGGGCACAGGTGGCCGCCGATGGGCAAACCGACCTCACCGGCAACTACCAGACCCAGGCGAGGCTCACGCTCACCGGCCTTGACGTGCAGAAGCCGCTGGCGCTTTTCTCGCCCGGCGGTACGGTCGCTTCATCCGACATTGCCGGTACGATCACCATCAGCGGCCCGGCGAAGACTCCCACCGCGCTTACCGGCCAGGCCGTCTTCAGCGCCTTCTCCGTCACCGCCCAGGGCATCACGCTCAAGACGCAGGGTCCGCTGCAGATCGGTCTCCGCAACGGACTCGCCACCCTGGATGCCGTGCACATTACCGGCCCCGATACCGACCTGCGGGCCAGCGGCACGGCCCAGGTCTTCGGCGCGACCGATCCGAAGACCGGGGCGCCAAGCTCGGGCGCCGGCAAGCTCAACGTCCAGGCGCTTGGCAGCGTCAACGTGGCGCTCGCGCACACCTTCGATCCCGACCTGATCACCAGCGGGAAGGTCGTCTTCTCGGTCGGGGCAGGCGGCATTCTCTCGGATCCCGCGCTGACCGGCAATGTTCAGTTCCAGAACGTCAACGCCGCCGTGGATGGCATTCCGAACGGCCTCAGCAACATGAATGGCACGCTCACCTTCAACGAGAATCGCCTGGTCGTCCAATCGCTCACCGCGACCACGGGTGGTGGCCTGTTGAAGATTGGCGGCTTCCTCACCTACCGCAACGGCATCTTCGCCGATCTCACTGCCGAGGGCGACCTGGTGCGGGTGCGGCTCTATGGTCTCAGCGCGACTGCCAACGCCAGCCTGCGCCTGCAGGGAGGTCCGCAGAGCGCGCTGCTGAGCGGAAACATCCTACTTACCCGCTTCGGCATCGGCCCCGATGTCGATTTCGCCGCATTCTCCAGCGCCGGCGGCGTCAACGCGCCGCCCGACCCGTCGTCTCCTTCCAACAAGATCCGCATGGATGTCCGCGTTCAGAGCTCCCCGCAGCTGGACTTCCAGAACAGCTATGCCAAGATCGCGGGCACCGTGGACCTTACCGTCCGCGGCACCGTCGCCGAACCGACCGTTCTCGGCCGGATCCAGATTACCGACGGCAGCGCCTCGTTCGCCGGGGTCAACTACCAGTTGCAGCGCGGCAACATCTACTTCTCGAACCCCGTGCGCATCGATCCCACCATCGATCTGGACGCGACCGCCCGCGTCGAAACCTACGATGTCACCGTCGGCCTGCACGGCACCGTCTCCAACCTGAAGACCACCTACCGCAGCGATCCTCCCCTCACCGAGGCCGATATTTTTTCGCTGCTTGCGCTGGGCCGCACCCAGGAAGAGTCGCAGATCCAGTCCGAGCAGGAGACCGCAGCCGGCACCGACCCCACCACCAACGCACTCCTGGGCGGAGCCTTGAACGCCACCGTCGGCAGCCGCGTCTCGAAGCTCTTCGGCGGCGCGAACGTCAAGATCGATCCCGCCTTTGTCGGCACCCTCGGCGGATCGTCCGCGCGCATCACCGTGCAGCAGCAGGTGACGCAGCAGATCACCTTCACCTTTGCCACCAACGTCAACTACTCCGCCGAACAACTGATCCAGGTGGCCTACGAGCTCACGCCCACCACCTCGCTTGTCGCCACCCGGGATGAGACAGGAGTGTTCAGCATCGTGTACAAGATTCGCAAGCGCTACCGCTAGAGCAAGTCTCCTGTTGCTGTGGAGTGCCATCGCTGCCTGTCTGCCCTGAATGGGAGGGAACCATGAATCAACCCGCCAACCGAAATCGAATTCGCGCGTTACTCGCGCTCGCCTTATTCGCCGCCTGCACCTTCGCGTCGATGCCGACCCGCAGCGCTCTGGCCCAGGCCCCAGCGCCTGCCACCGGCGCAGACGCCCAGATCCAGGCGGACGTCACCAAAGCTCTCGACAACAAGCGCCTGCGCGGCGTCACCGCTCAGGTCGCAAGCGGCGTCGTCACCCTCACCGGATCAGTGGATACCTACCAGGACAAGCAGGACGCGCAGAAGAAAGTGGCAAAGGTCCACAACATCGCCAGCATCGACAACCGCATCCAGGTTGCGGGTCCCGACGTCAGCGACTCCGAACTGAGCCAGAAGCTTGCAACCAAGCTCTACTATGATCGCGAAGGCTACCCCGAGCATCCCTTCAACGCCATCACCGTCAGCGTACAGGATGGAACCGTGACCCTCGGCGGCCTGGTCGTCAATCCGGTCGACAAGAGCTCCGCCGAAGGTCTTGTGAAAAGCTTTCCAGGGGTCAAGAACGTCATCGACAACATCAAGGTGGCGCCGCCCTCGCCCATGGACGACCGCATCCGCCGCGCCGAGTTCAACGCCATCTACGGCTTCTCCGGCTTTTTCAACTATCGCCAGGATCCCGGCAACCCCATCCGCATCGCCGTGGACAATGGCAACGTCACCCTGGTCGGCGTGGTCAACAGCCAGGGAGATAAAGAGCAGGCCTACATCCGCGCCAGCACCGTTCCCGGCGTCTTCAAGGTCACCAACGAACTGCAGGTCGCGGGTTCATCTGAGAAATAGCATCTCGCAGTTGGAAAGAGCCGGTGGTGGCCAGCCATTAGAATCAAGCCATGGCAAGCCTGCTCAGGAGCACAGCGGTCACGCTCGAAATGATCAAGTGGGAACACTCGATCTTCGCCCTGCCATTCGCCTTGACCGCCGCGGTCCTCGCCGCCGATGGCTGGCCGTCCTGGTCGAAGCTCGGCTGGATCATCCTCTGCATGGTCGCGGCGCGCTCGGCGGCCATGGCCTTCAATCGCCTGGTGGACGCGGAGTTCGATCGCGTCAACCCGCGCACCGCGATGCGGGCCATCCCGGCAGGCCAGCTTGGCGCCAAGTTCGTTGCCGCCTTCGTCGTCGTCGCGGCCCTGGTCTTTCTCTTCGGCTCGGCCATGCTCAACCGGCTCACGCTGGAACTTGCGCCGATCGCCCTGCTCGTCGTTCTCGGCTACAGCTACATGAAGCGCGTTACGCGCTGGTCGCACCTGGTGCTCGGTCTTGCACTGGGCATCGCACCCTCCGCCGCCTGGATTGCTGTCCGCGGCGCGTACGACCCGCGCATGCTCGTCCTCACTGCCCTGGTGGTGCTCTGGGTTGGCGGTTTCGACGTCCTCTACGCCTGTCAGGATTTTGAGCATGATCGCCGCGTCGGCCTCAACAGCGTCCCCGCAGCCTTCGGCATGGAGGGCGCCTTCTGGATCGCGCGCTGCATGCACCTTGCCGTCGTCGTGCTTGCCGCATGGCTCGATCGCCTGTTCGCCCTCGGCCCCGTAGGCTACGCGGGCACCATCCTGGTCGCGGCCCTGTTGCTCTACGAGCACCTCATCGTCTCCCCGCGGGACATCCGCCGCATGAATGCCGCCTTCTTCCTGCTCAACGGCGTCATCTCCGTCGTCTTCTTCCTGTTTGTCGCCGGTGCCGTCTGGCGCAGCACATCCTAGACACCAGAAGACGGCCACCGGCCTAGACGCCAGAAGACGGCCATCGGCGCCAGGCTGGATTTTGGACGCACGCCTCAAGGCCCTACAATAGATTCTGGCAGCACTTCCGAAGAATCTCCCGGGGCGGAAACTAGCCGGCCGATGAACCACTGTTACTCCGAGTACAAATGACCCCACAAGGCGCATCAATGACGCAGGAAAAGACGAACCCCGGCTTGTTCAAGCGGAACCCTCCTATAGCCGGGGAAGCCGAGGCGATCGAAGCCGCCAAGAACGGCGATCCGGACGCATTCTCAAAGCTCTATGCGTTGCACAAACGCAGGGTCTACACGCTGTGCCTGCGCATGCTGGGCAATGTCTCCGAGGCGGAGGACATGACCCAGGAGGCTTTCCTGCACCTGTTCCGGAAGCTCGGCAGCTTTCGCGGTGAGTCAGCGTTCTCCACCTGGCTGCACCGCCTGACGGTGAATCTGGTGCTGATGCACCTGCGCAAGAAGGGGCTGAACCTGGTCTCCCTTGAAGAGACGATCAGTCCTTCTGAGGAGGATGCACCGAAACGGGACTTCGGCTCCCGCGATCCGATGCTGGCCGGATCGGTGGACCGGGTGGCGCTCGAACGTGCCGTCGCCTCGTTACCTCCGGGCTACCGCATGGTCTTCGTGCTGCACGATGTGGAAGGCTTCGAGCACAATGAGATTGCGACCATGCTCGATTGCTCGACGGGAAACAGCAAGTCACAACTTCACAAGGCACGCCTGAAGCTGCGCGAACTGTTGCGCCTGCAGTCGCAGGGCGTGGCAGCGACCTCGACTTCCGCCACTTCGGTAACATCTAACACCCTGAAGGAGGCCTCGGCATGAACGAGAACGATAACCAGCCAGGAGGGCTCTCTGCGGGCGAGAACGGCGAAGCGAACTTGAACCACCCGGGCTCGCAGGAGAAGACGCCTCCCGGCAGCTACACGGGCCAGCCCGATGATCTGCACGATTTGTTCGGCTCGGTCAGCTTCAGCGCTTCGGACGAGGAAGATCCGCTGGCCGCACTGCGCAACGACCCGAACTATGCGGCGCTCATCCGCGATCTGGAGTACATCGCTTCGCAGGCACGGCTGCTCTTCTCCAACGAAGAGGCCCCGCGAGACGAGGTGTGGGACGAGATCTCTAAGAAGCTGAAAGATAAGCCAGAAGAGGAAGCGGACGCGTAAGGCTACCTAAACAAAGACCTGATAGCGAGGAACGCGGATGGTGCGGTCAGACCCGCACGACGCCGTGACCAAGGCACATCCGGCCCGCCTCGTCCACCAGGCGGTCGATCAGGCCTTCGCCGCACTGGGCCAGGAACCAGACTCCGCCGAGGACCCGTTCCTGGGGGTGGCCATCGGGAAACAGGTGCATCATCAGGGCCTCGGCGTGGCGTGCAATGCTGGCCTCCTTCTGGACCTCGAAGGTCGCCGCCATGCGCCGCAGGCGGTTCATCTGGTACCGCATCTTGCTGGCGGAGACGAGCGCCGAACCGCCGAGGCTGGCGTCGAGCGAGGCAAGGTAGCTGGTGAGCGCGGAGAGTTCCGCATCCATCGCATTGCCAGCCGCAGCGAGCCGCCGCTTGCCCTCAATGGGGATGGCACGCGCACCCAGGCGCTGGCTGAGTGCGGCGGCGGTTTTGGTCTCGAAGACATCCTTCAATGTGACTTCGTCTTTCGCCATGACCGCCGCCACGCCGGGTTCGATCAGCGTGGCTGAGAAGCGCGGCAGCACCGGCGTGAGCCTGCCGAGGATCGCCTGGTAGAGGACGGCGCTCTGGGCGAAGTACGCGATCTCCGCCGGGCCACCGACGTAGGCGGCCGTGGGCAGGATCGTATCTTGAAAAACCGGGCGCAACAGCGCGTTCGGGCTCAGCCGCTCGGGAGTTTCGGCGAGGACTTGCAGAAGCTGCGCGCTCGAGTAGCTGCGGGCGCCGGCCTTCCAGCTGCCGTCGGCGAGCCGTCGCAGAGCCTGTCGCTCGCCGGTCTGCTCGTCCAGAAGAAACAGGAGGGAGGCTCCGGGCTTAACCAGCACCTGGGCGTGGTAGCCGTTCGCCGCAAGCTCGCCGGAGCGCCGCAGCAGCGCGGCTTCAAGTTCGCCGGCGCGCTCGATGGCCGCACGCAGGGTGGATTCACCCAGGCGATGGAATGAGCGGCCGGAGGCATCCATGACGATCAGCCCGTAGGCGGCAAACAGCCGCGTCATGAATCGTGCGAAGGCGCCGCCCAGGGTGGCACCGGGGGTGTAGAACTCCCTCAGCATGTCCCAGACGGGAGCAAAGCTGAGCAACTCGCCGGCATGCTCCAGCAGACCATGAACAGCATCGCCGAGGGGCACCTCGCCGACCGGCCTGCCTGCACCCTGCAAACCCAGGTGAAGCGTTTCGACGATTCTCTTGGTCAACAGCGTCACCTGATCGACCTCATCGAGGTCATGGTCTTCGCTGGCGAGCCAGAAGACCGGCACATGGTCCACCCCGGTGGCGACGGTGGCTTCCCTGGCGCGCGCTACCGCGGTCGCAGCCTTCAGCAGCGTCAGCAGCGGACCGCCGAAGAGGCCGACCTGCTGTCCGGTGACCACGGCGCGCGCGCCCCCGCGCCTGAGCTTCTCGATGTTTTCAAACACCGCCGGGCCCGCGGCGAACGCCAGGCTCTGCGCGACCAAAGCATCCGCCAGGGCATCGCGCTCGCAGGTTTCGGCGGCAGCGTGCACCCAGGCCTGGGACATCGGCTCGCCGGCATACCAGGTGCGCAACGCAGAATCGGGAGCCCCTTCGGACATGGCGAGATAGTCCGCATAAAGCTGCGTGATGTGCGGCAGAACGGACACCGGATAACACTCTGCGCTCATTCCTCAATTCCCTCGCGAACACGTGACTTCGGTTTGCGGAACTTCAACCGGCGGGAGCTCAGAGGTTGGATGCGGCCCACAACGCACCCGACGCAGAATGATAACGTAGCCACATGCCCGCCAAGATGCCAGCCAAGATGCCCGCTAAGACCAAGCTCCCCGCGCAGTCTGCCGCTTCCCCCGCCAAGACCGGTTCTCGGATCCGGCCGCAGAAGGCAGCCCCCGCGCCCAAAGCCGGCAAGTCTTCCGCTGCCAAGTCGGCCCCGGCCAAGTCTTCTTCCACGAAGGCCATCGTTCACTCCTCCATAACCAGCTACAAGGGCCACGTGTTTTCCGTCACGACGGATAGCGTGACCGAACCCGGCGATGTGACCAGCACCCGCGACGTAGTTCGCCACAATGGGAGTGTGATCGTGCTGGCGGTGGATGCCTCCAAGAACCCCGACGACCCGACCATCCTGATTGAACGCCAGTATCGCCATCCGGCGGAACAGTTTCTGCTGGAATTACCGGCCGGACGAATTGAACCGGGCGAACCTCCGCTCGCTGCGGCGAAGCGTGAACTCATTGAAGAGACAGGGTACCGCGCGCGGAAGTGGTCGAAGCTGGTGCGCTACTTCGCCAGTCCGGGCTTTCTCGCGGAGACCATGCAGATCTACCTGGCCGAGGACATTCGCCCGGGAAAGGCAGCGCCCGAGGACGACGAGAAGATCGAACTTCTGCATATTCCACTTTCCGAGCTGTTGAAGGCGATTCACAGCGGCAGAGTGCTGGATGGAAAGACGATGATCGGTACCCTGTTTTACGCTCGGTGGCACTTTGACAAAGTCAAACAAAGCGCCTGACATCTTTTATTCGCATGGATAGGTCGCGTAGCGAACAGAAGCCGGTGTTTGGGAGCGTTACAACTTATGCACGGGAGATTCCTTCTATATAGGCAGACAACGAGCGGCCGCAAAGGACACACGACGAGGACGAGCGAGGAGGCTTCGAATGGCTCAGTACAAGGGTCAGGTGAAATGGTTCAATAACGCCAAAGGCTTCGGTTTTTTAGGACGGGACGGGGGACCGGATGTCTTCGTTCACTACAGCTCCATCCAGCTCGAAGGATACAAGTCGCTGAAAGAGGGGGATGAGGTGGAGTTCGACATCATCCAGGGGTCGCAGGGACCGCAGGCGGACAAGGTGACCCGGCTGAAGCAAGCTCTGTAAGCAGCTTTTCCTGGAGGCATCCCGGTCCGCTGTGGGGGCGGTCTGGAGAGTGAACGGGCGGGGAGCCCGCCGGTTTGTGCTGCACGACCGACGGGGCGAAGCCCGGCTGGTTCATACAGAGAGAGCGTTCGCGCTCGATTGTGCGCTTTTCAGCATGGACAACAACACTCTGGCCCGACTGCTCGACGAAACTGCCGCCCTGCTGGAAATTGATGGGGCCGATCCCTTCCGCGTGCGTTCTTATCGACGCGCAGCGGAGGCGGTCGAACAGCAGACGGTGCAACTCGCCACCCTGGCGACACCGGACGCCGATCCCAAGGCGCTGCTTGCTATTGCCGGCATCGGCAAGGGCATGGCGGCGAATATCCGGGACTTGGTCGCCACCGGCTCCATGCCGCTGCGCGATGAGCTACTGACGAAGTACCGTCCCACCATGCTCGAGTTGCTGCGGCTTCCGGGCATGGGGCCAAAAACGGTCGCCCTGCTATGGTCCGCGCTGCAGGTCGCGGACATGGACGCGCTCGAAGCCGCCGCGAAGGCGGGACAGTTGAACAAGCTGCCCCGGATGGGCGAAAAGTTCACCGCCAAACTGCTGAAGGGCATCGAGGACCATCGCAAGAACTCTTCGCGCTTTCGCATCGACGTTGCGCGGGACTTCGCCGACCGCATTGCGCGGCTGATCCTTGAGTTCCCCGGCATCGACCAGGTTACACCGGCCGGTTCACTGCGCCGGGGACGCGAGACGGTGGGTGACCTGGACCTGCTGGCGACGGGGCCCGCGTGCGAGCCCGAGGTGGTTGCCGCCGCGGTAGAGTACGTGGCCACGCTGCCGCTGATCGATCACCTGATGGCGCGCGGCCAGAACAAAGTGACGTTCACCCTGCGTAACAATCTCCAGGTGGACGTCCGCCTGCTGCCGCGCAGGAGCTATGGCGCGGCGCTGCAGTATTTCACCGGCTCCAAGCACCACAACGTGGCGCTGCGGCAGCGGGCCATCAAGCGCGGACTCACGCTCTCGGAGTACGCGCTGCTGCG
>CAJCHN010000065.1 GCA_903970285.1 Rhodanobacteraceae bacterium
TTGCAATCATCGGATATGGCTCGCAGGGACATGCCCACGCGCTCAACCTGAAGGACTCGGGGGTCGATGTTCGCGTCGGCCTCCGTCCCGCCTCGAAGAACGCGCAGCGCGCCAGGAACGCGGGGCTGGTCGTTGAAACCGTCGCCGAGGTGTCGAAGTGGGCCGACGTGATCATGAACCTCACGCCAGACCAGACCGCGGCGAAGGTCTACCACGCGGAGATTGAGCCGAACATGAAGCCAAACGTGACCCTCATGTTCGCGCATGGCTTCAACATTCGCTTCCGCACCATCACGCCACCCCCAGGCGTCGACGTGTCGATGGCGGCGCCCAAGGCCCCTGGTCATCGCGTGCGCGAGGTCTTTACCGAGGGCGGAGGCGTGCCGGCGCTGGTCGCGGTCGAGCAGGATGCCTCCGGCAACGCCCTCGCGCTCGCGCTCAGCTACGCCAAGGGAATCGGATGCACGCGTGCCGGCGTGCTCGAGACCACCTTCACCGAGGAGACGGAAACCGATCTCTTCGGCGAGCAGGCGGTTCTCTGCGGGGGCACCGCGGCGCTGGTCAAGGCCGGTTTCCACACCCTGGTCGAAGCCGGCTACCAGCCGGAACTGGCCTACTTCGAATGCCTCCACGAGCTCAAGCTGATCGTCGACCTCATGTACCGAGGCGGGCTCGAGTATATGAACCACTCCATCTCCGATACCGCGGAGTGGGGCGGCTACCTGGCCCAGAACCGCATCGTCACCGACGAGACGAAGAAGAACATGAAGGCGCTGCTGACGGAGATCCAGGACGGATCGTTCGCCAGGCGCTTCATCGAGGAAAACGAGACCGGCCGTCACCAGTTCGCGAAGTTCCGCGAAGCCGAAGCCGCGGATCAGATCGAGCGAGTAGGCGCGGAGCTCCGAGCCGGCATGCCCTTCCTCGATCCTGTCAAGGTGCAGGATGGCGCGGTCGTCAGGGCTTGATCCTTGATGGATTCTTCCGGCCGGGGTGTTCCAACACGGAACTTCTCCGCTCGTGGACCCACGGCTTTTCATCAACAAGAAATTGCGGCAGCGAACCCGCGGGAGCATCATAGGGAGATGGCGACGCTGTCTCCCACCTCCGACGTAGCCCACAACCTCACAGAGCCTTATCTCCTTACCACCAGGCCTGCGGAGCCCACTCCCGTCGCGGAGATCGTCGCGGCGCTGCGCACCATCACCCCGCTCGCCGGCCTCACGGACGCTGAGTACCAGTGGCTCGCGACCCACGGCACGGAGCGCGTCGGTGATACCGGAGCCATCATCTTTCGCGAAGGTGAGCCGGTCATGAACATGGTCTGCATCCTGCGCGGTGAGATTCACGTGAGGCGGCGGAACTCCGGCCCCATGGCGCTCTTTATCGGTCGGGCCGGACAGATCACGGGCAAGCTGCCTTTCTCGCGGATGAAGAAGTACGGCGGCGACGGCTACACCAGCGGGCCGGTTTGGGTGCTCGATATCGAGGAGCCGCTCTTTCCTGAGATGTTGCAGGCAATCCCGTCCATGGGGCAGCGCTGCGTCTCCGTCCTGCTCGACCGGGTGCGCGAGGTCACCCGCATGGAGCAACAAGCGGAGAAACTCTCCGCGCTTGGGAAACTCGCCGCCAACCTCGCCCACGAACTGAACAATCCTGCCTCCGCCGCGCAGCGCTCGGCAGCCTCTCTCTTCGCCGAGTTACGTGATTATGGCGATAAGAAATACAGCCTGGGTGCGATGTGTCTTCCTACCCAGACCTCGGTGCAGCTGCAGCAATGGGTCGAGCGCACCCGCGCCGAGATGGCCGACTATCTCAGCAAAGAGACCGACCTTGATGCTGCTCCGCTTGCCGTGGCAGACCGCGAGTCAAAGATTCTCGACTGGCTGGAGCAGCATCATGTGCCGGATGCGTGGAAGATTGCTCCATCCATCGCGGAGACGCGCTTCCCCATGAAATACCTCGATCAGTTTTCCGAGCAGTTCCCCGACCAGGTGCTTGGTCCCGCCATGTCCACCTTCGCCAGTTCGCTGAGGGTCGAACGCATGGCGGAAACCATTCTCACCTCGACCGTGAGGATCTTCGACCTGATCTCGGCGATCAAGGACTACTCCTACATGGATCAGGCTCCCATCCAGGACGTCGACCTTCCAGCCTCGCTCGAAAATACTCTCAGCATGTTCGCTTCCCGCCTGAACGGCATTACTGTCGAAACCGACTTCGATCCGGCGCTCGGACCCATTGCTGCCTACGGCAGCGAGTTGAACCAGGTGTGGACCGCGCTTATCGAGAATGCGCTCGATGCCATGCCGAACGGCGGCAGCCTGAAGCTGAAAACCAGGCTGCAGGGCCAACTGGCGCTGGTGGAGATCTGGGACTCCGGCGTGGGCGTGCCACAGGAGCTGCAATCCCGTATCTTTGAGCCCTTCTTCACTACCAAACCGCCGGGAAAAGGTCTTGGCCTGGGCTTGGATACGGCGCACCGCATCGTCTCCCGCCACTCCGGCTTTCTTCGCGTTGAATCAAAACCGGGCGCAACCTGTTTTCAGGTCCGGCTGCCCGTCGATCAGGCGGAAGCCTATTAGGCGGAAGCTTGTTAGGCGGCCGCTTACCTGATGATTTCAACACCGCGCCAGAATGCGATGTGATGCTTCACGTTTCGCGCCGCCGGCTTCGGATCGGGATAGTACCAGGCCGCGTCTGGATTCTCCTGGCCATCCACCAGCAGCGTGTAATAACGCGCCTGCCCTTTCCATGGGCAGGTCGAGGTGGTGGAGCTTGGACGCAGAAACTCACGCTTCACCGTCTCTTCGGGGAAGTAGATGTTCCCTTCCACCGTTTCGAACGTCTCGCTCTCGGCCAGAAGCTGGCCGTTCCACATTGCTTTCGCCATGATTGATCGATCCTGAGATCTGTGAAAAAGCCGGTCGAGCGTGCACGCCTGCGCCTTTACGGGAAGCGAAAACGCTTCCGTGGCATCTTGACGGTTGTAACAGAAATGGGGCAGGAAGGAAAGGCTGGACGATGGCCAGGCCTCCTCCGCGCGGGCGCATCTCTGTTTCAACCGGCCCATGAGGGTAAAATACAGTGTCCGATGGCCTCGCCTCCTGATCCCGCTCCCAGTGCGTCGGCTCCCACTGCTCTAGGCGCCGACTTCCATCACCTGCTCGAACACCTTGACGATGGCATCCTCTTCCTTGATCGACAGTGGAGAATCGTCTACGCCAATCGGGCCGCGCGTCGCATCAGCCGCATGGAACCCGGCTTCCTCAACGGAGCAACTCACTGGGAGCTCTATCCGACGACCGTCGGCACCGAGCAGGAGCGCATCTACAGGCGCTCGATGGACGAACGAGTCTCGATTGAGCACGAGTTCTACTATCCGCCTTTCGATGTGTGGATCCAGCTGCGGACCTTTCCCATTCCGACCGGCATCGCTGTTCATTACCGTGATGTCTCCCAACTTAAGCAAGCGAACACACGCCGGGAGGCAAGTGCGCGCCAACTGCAGCAGGTCTTCGATGTCACCTCCGATGCCATCATGCTCCTGGACCGGGAGTATCGCGTCACGTTCCTGAATCGCAGGGGCGCCGAACTCCTCTCCCGCAGCGGCGAGATTGTCGGCCGTAACCTCTTTCAGGTCTTCCCCGGCATCGTCTACAAGAACTCACCTTATGTGGCGACGTACGGACAAGCCATGGAAAAGGGCTTGGGAGGATACTTCGAAGCCTATTACCCAGATCCTCTCAATCTTTGGTTTGCCGTCGAGGCGCATCCGACCGACGACGGCATCATCGTCTTCTTTCGCGATATCTCGCACGAACGCGCCGCCGCCGAGGAACTCGAACGCAAGACGTCGCAGGCGCAAGCCCAGGCAGCGGAGATCGAAACCGTCTATCGCACGGCGCCGATCGGCCTCGCGCTCTTCGAGCCCAAGGAGTTCCGCTACGTACGGCTCAACGATCGGCAGGCCGCTTTCTTCGGTCTCACACCGGAGCAGGTCGTCGGACGCACCCTGACCGAGATGGCCCCCATCCCCGGCCTCCAGGAGCTCTTCGAACAGGTCTGCGCCGGTACGCCTGTGATCAACTATCCGCTCGAAGGCGAGCTCATCAGTCATCCCGGCGAGCACCGCTACTGGACCGTCAATTATTCTCCCGTCCAGGCGCCCGACGGCACCGTCCAGGCGATCTCAGCAGCTTCGCTCGAGATCACGGCTCAGAAGAAAGCGGAGAAAGCCCTGATCCAGAGCGAGAAGCTGGCGGCTGTTGGGCGGCTCGCCTCCTCAATCTCGCACGAGATCAACAACCCGCTGGAATCTGTCACCAACCTGCTTTACCTGATCGCCGCCGAAGATCATCTGCCGCCAGAGGTAAGAACCTACGTTGAGCTTACCCAGGCGGAGATCGCACGCGTTTCGCAGATCGCCACGCAAACCCTCCGATTCCATCGACAGGCGTCTCTGCCAACCCGCGTAAGCGCCCGGCAGCTGGTTGATCCGGTCTTGAAACTGCACCAGGCACGCCTTACCAACTGCGGCATCAGGGTCGTCACCACATTCGTGAGCAAGCATTCCGTCCTTTGCCTGGAGAACGAGATTCGACAGGTGCTCAACAATCTGATCGGCAACGCCATCGACGCCATGCGCACCGGCGGACGCCTGTCCATCCGGTCGCACGACGCACATCATCCGCGAACGGCCGCTGCGGGAGTGCGTCTGACGGTCGCGGATGACGGCCACGGCATGTCGAGCGAAACCAAAGCCCGCATCTTCGAACCCTTCTTCACGACCAAGGACTTGAATGGCACCGGCCTCGGCCTGTGGATCTCCACCGAGATCGTCCAGCGACATGCCGGAACCCTAACCGTCCGGAGCAGCCAGCATCCGATCTGCCACGGCACTGTCTTCAGTCTTTTCCTTCCGCTCGGCGAAGGCGCTGAAGAGATATAGACACGATCGCCGCATACTGCATCCAACGTCGGCAGCTATGCAAACTACAGGGCAGATTCCGCTGAAACGCTTCGGCAAAACGGACGTACAGCTCTCAGCACTTGGGCTTGGCGGCCATCACCTGGGCTCCGCCAAGGACGAAAAGACAGCCATCGAAATCGTGCATCGCGCCGTCGACGGCGGCGTGACATTCTTCGATAACTGCTGGGAGTACAACCGCGGCAAGTCGGAAGACTGGATGGGCAAAGGCCTCAAGGGACACCGCGACAAGGTCTTCCTGATGACCAAGGTCTGCACCCACGGGCGCGATGCCGCGCTGGCGCTGCAGATGCTTGAAGAAAGTCTTCGCCGGCTGCAGACCGACCATCTCGATCTCTGGCAGATTCACGCCGTCTCCTACCAGAACGATCCGGAACTCTTCATGCGCACCGGCGGCGCGGCCGAAGCCCTGATGAAGGCAAAGAAAGCGGGAAAGGTCCGGTTCGTGGGCTTCACCGGACACAAAGATCCTGAGTTCCACTTGGCCATGATCAACACAGGTTTTCCCTTTGACTCGGTGCAGATGCCACTGAACCCGTTCGATGCCAACTTTCGCAGCTTCGAGCAGGAGGTGCTGCCGGTGGCGCGGCAGCGGGGCATGGCAGTGCTGGCCATGAAGCCTTCGGGCGGGCATGGCGACCCGGTGCAGAAGGGCGTCTTCACCATCAAGGAGCTGCTCACCTACTCCATGTCGCTGCCGGGCGTCTCCACCACCATCAGCGGCATGGAGAAGATGGAATACCTCGAAGAGAACCTGAAGGTAGCCCAGAGCTTCACCCCGCTCAGCGACGAAGAGATGCAGAAGCTGCGGGATCGAGCGAAGCAATACGCGGGCGACGGCCAGTTCGAGCTCTACAAGGTGTCGATCAAGTTCGACAATCCTGAAACCCGTTACGCGCATGGCTTCCCGCAGGACATGCAGTCGATCGAGATGCGGCAGATTGCCAAGGCGACCAACAACACCGGGAGACCCTTCCCCGAGGTGAAAGAGCCCTCGAAATCGCCCTGGCCGCCGACCATGGACTTTTAGAGCGATCACGATTGAAACCGGAACAGCTTGCCGAGGAGAGTTGAGATGCCGTTTGAGGATGAGCGCGAAGGCGCCGCGGAGGTTACGCGGCGGAGATTCCTGCAGAGTGCGGCGCTGACCGGTGTTGCCGCCGCTGTAACAACAGGCTCGGCAGAAGGACAATCAGGGAGGCAAAGCGGAGCGATGGAATCCCACGGAAGTGCCGCAGTCGACGCGGCGATCGGACCGAATCCTCTCATCCCAAACTTTTCAGGAGAGTACGGGGCTAGGTCGACGCCGGAGTTTGCGTGTCCGAAGCGCGCCATGGGCAGCACCGGGCTGCAGGTCTCGATCCTCGGGATGGGTGGTTTCCACCTTGGCACCGTCGAAACCCAGGAAGAAGTCAACAACATGGTTGCCAAAGCCCTGGACCATGGCATCAACTTCTTCGATAACGCATGGGAGTACCACAAGGGGCTTTCGGAAGAGCGGGTCGGCACCGCGCTGAAGGGCAAGCGGGAGCAGGCGATTGTCATGACCAAGGTGTGCACCCACGGACGCACCAAAGAAGTTGCCATGCGCATGTTGGAGGAGTCGCTCACCCGGCTGCAGACCGATCACCTGGACGTTTGGCAGGTGCACGAGGTGATCTACTACAACGATCCGGAGAAGGCTTATGCGCCGGACGGGGTGCTGGAGGCGCTGGCAGCGGCCAAGCAGCAGGGCAAGGTGCGATTTGTCGGCTTTACCGGCCACAAGAATCCGAGCATTCATCTCGACATGCTGAGCCGCGGCTTCCCGTTTGACACCGTGCAGATGCCGATCAATCCGTTCGATCCGGGCTTTCGATCCTTTGAGATGAATGTTCTGCCGGTGGCGCGGCAGAAGGGGATGGCGGTCTTCGGCATGAAGAGCATGGGCGGCTCGGGCGAATCGATTGTGCATGGCGCGCTAACGCCCACCGAGGCGCTGAGCTACGCAATGAGCGTTCCGGGGATCTCAACGACTATCTCCGGGATGGACTCGATGGGGGTGCTGGAGCAGAACCTGGCGATCCTTGCAGGCTTCAAGCCGCTGACCGAACAGCAGATGAGTGCGCTGCGTGAGCATGGGCGGAAGTTCAACGACGGACGCTATGAACTGTTCAAGAGTACGGTCAAGTACGACGGTGCCGAAGGACGCGAGCAGCACCACTATCCAACGGCGGAGGAGCTGCCGGCGTAGATTTTCAGCCAGGGTACCCACCTCTACCGATTGTTGCCTATATTCTTCAAAGCATTACACTTATGGGTGGAACAAGACAGCCTCGAAAACACCTTTGTGTTGCACCAAAAATGGGCATGTACTTTCCGGACAGCGACGCGACTCAGCCAGCAGCGTCCTTGCCGGGTTCGGCGTCAACCCTGACAAGGGTTTCTTTCAGACGCTGAGTTGGTGCGTCCTGGCGCATCTCGCGGACCGCTGCGCGGTAGCCTCCCATGTAAATGGCGTAGAGAACGGCAAGAGCGCATCCCACCCCGAAGGCGAAACCGAGGAAGAACCCTATCAGCGCGCCTGAGGGAAAGTCCACGATCAGCCGAAGAGCGCCCGGCTGAACTCGCGTACTTTGCTGGTGATGCGGACCTGGGCGGACCGTCGCATGCCAATCAGGTGGCCTTCCGGAAGCGTGGAAGCTGCCGCGACGAAGCAGGGACAGAGCAGCATCAGGAAGAACAACGAAAGAACCAGCATATCGACCATGGGCAGCCTACGGGTACCACAACCGCGCGGTGAGGGGTACTGGGGCGACTGTACACCCCCGCAGAGCGCCCCGCAACCGGCTGTGCTCACTTTGAGGCGGGCGGAGCCGGGGCGGGAGCCGGAGCCGCCGAGGTCGAAAAGATCTTCAGTGCGTTCTGGACGGTGTAGGTGAGGCCCCAGGCGGTGGGAACCAGAACCACAATCCAGGCGGCGGCGATAAGGCCGGGGGAAGATTTTCTTACGGTCGTGGATGCCATTGGATCAAGCTCCTTTGAAGCGTGGCGCGTTGCAGCGGCTGAGACGTTGGGAACCATGGGGGTACGGCGGGCGGTACGGCTGGGGGGTACGGCTGCGACTCAGACCGCACCCCCCGGGGGATGCAGTCAGTGGCCGGAGCCGACCGGGCTGAGGTTTTGCTCCTTCATCCAATGCTTTTCGGCGACTGGCCGCACCAGCAGATTCGCAACGAGGCCAACGATCAACAGGCCAGTCATGATGTGGAGGATGGTGGGGTATGCGTCCTCCTTGGCCAGGTGATTGGCGACGTAGTGGTCAAGGATTCCATTGACCACCAGCGGCCCGACGATTCCGGCGGTCGACCACGCGGTGAGCAGCCGCCCGTGGATTGCCGAGACGTTATAGCCTCCGAAGAGATCCTTGAGGTAGGCGGGGATGGTTGCGAAGCCGCCGCCATACATGGAGATGATGACGGCCGCGATGATGACAAAGAGCGGCACCGAGTTGAGGTGGTCGCCGCGCGTGAGCGGCAGGCTGAAGAAGAGGATGGCTCCCACCACGAAGAAGATGAAGTACGTGGTCTTGCGTCCAAGGAAATCAGACAGGGATGCCCAGAAGAAACGGCCGGCCATGTTGAAGATGCTGAGCAGCCCGACGAATCCGCCGGCGGCGACGGCGAGGACGTGGCCCTTGAAGAAGTCCTGGATCATGGGGCTGGCGTCCTCCAGAATCCCGATTCCGGCCGTCACGTTGCAAAACAGGACGATCCACAATAAATAGAACTGGGGCGTCGACATGGCCTGGTTGACGTTGACATTGTGGGTGGTGATGAGGGCGTTGGCGCGATTGGTTCCGGACCAGCCTTCGGGCTTCCAGCCTTCCCGTGGGACGCGGATGGTGAAGACGCCGAACATCATGAAGATGAAATAGAGGATGCCCATCCAGAGAAACGCATTGGTGATGGGCGGAAGTCCGTGCGCCTTGAAGTGCGCCATCAACTGATTGCCCAGCGGGCTGCCGATCATGGCGCCGCCGCCGAAGCCCATGATAGCGAGGCCGGTGGAGAGGCCGGGACGATCGGGGAACCACTTGATGAGGGTGGAGACGGGGGAGATATAGCCGAGCCCGAGACCGATGCCGCCCACCACGCCGTATCCCAGGTAAACCAGTGGAAGTAGATGCAGACTGACGCCCAGCGCGGCGATTTCGAATCCCAGGCCGAAACAGATGGCGGCGTAGAACATGGCGCGGCGCGGCCCGGCTTTCTCCAGCCAAGCGCCGAAGAGCGCCGCCGAGATGCCGAGAAAGGCGATGGCGACGGAGAAGATGTAGCCAATGTCTTTGTTGATGTTGGCCGTGCCCACCGTGGCGGTGAAGTACTGAATCAGGGGAGTCTTGAAGACAGAGAACGAGTAGACCTGACCGATGGCCAGGTGAATCGCAAGTGCGGCGGGCGGCACCAGCCAGCGGCTGTAGCCTTCCGGAGCGACAGAATGATCACGGTCGAGAAAGTCGAGCATGGGGTCAGCAAACTCCGAGGGTCTTTTGTTCTGAACAAGCGTTCATTGGATGCACAAACACAAGCCTTTGTAATCGATTCAGTGGCTGCGCGCCAGTAGCTCACGGTTTACGGGTGTTTCGGATGGCAGCCGAGGCAGCGATTGCCGAGGTTTTCGGCTTGGAGTACCTTTCTGGTGTCGGAAGACTCAGCCGTCGCGCCCCGCTTGGCGGTTTCGCAGGCCTTCCAGGAGGAATCACTTCGTGTCGAATGTCGCCCCCCCAGAACCTTTGTCAGAGCACATGAACTCTCTGTTGCGCGAGAACCGCGTCTTCCCTCCTCCGCCGGAGTTTGCGGCGAAGGCGCAAATCGGCTCGCTGGCCGAGTACGAGGGGATGTATCGCCGCAGCATCCACGATCCGGAGGGATTCTGGGCGGAGGCGGCCGCGGGAATTGACTGGTTCAAGCCGTTCGACAAGGTCGTTGAGGGCGCGATGGGATCGGCACGATGGTTTACCGGCGGCCAGTTGAACCTGTGCCACAACTGCGTAGACCGCCATGCGCTCGGCGCGCGCAGAGACAAGCTGGCGCTGATCTGGGAGGGTGAGCCCGGCGAGGTGCAACGGTTGACCTTCGGGGAACTGCACGAACGGGTGCAGCGCTTCGCCAATGTGCTGAAGCATACGCTCGGCGTGCGCAAGGGAGACCGGGTGGCCATCTACATGGGCATGTGTCCGGAGCTGGCAGTGGCGCTGCTGGCCTGCGCACGCATCGGCGCGGTCCACTCGGTCATCTTTGGAGGATTCGCGGCGCACGCCATCTCGGACCGGGTCAACGATTCGCAATGCGTGGCGGTGATTACTCAGGACGGATCGTACCGCCGCGGCGGCGAGATCAAGTTGAAGGCGATTGTGGACGAGGCACTGGCCAAGTGTCCGTCGGTGCGGCACGTCCTGGTGCATCGGCGCACGGGGTCGCATGTGGCGATGAGCGAAGGGCGCGACCTGTGGCTGGACGAGGAGCTGGCGTGCGTGGATGCGGAGTGCCCGGCGACTGCCATGGAGGCTGAGGATCCGCTTTATATCCTGTACACCAGCGGAACGACGGGCAAGCCGAAAGGGCTGCAGCATACGACCGGCGGCTACTCCGTGCAGACGTACCTGACGTCGAAGTACATCTTCGACCTGCGCGAGACAGACGTGTACTGGTGCACGGCGGACATCGGCTGGGTGACCGGGCATAGCTACGTGGTGTACGGTCCGCTGCAAAACGGGGCGACCGTGCTGATGTATGAGGGGGCGCCGAACTGGCCGG
Organism: Rhodanobacteraceae bacterium; assembly: GCA_903970285.1. GTDB lineage: Bacteria > Acidobacteriota > Terriglobia > Terriglobales > Acidobacteriaceae > Edaphobacter. The sequence continues at coordinate 10,789 of CAJCHN010000065.1, forward strand.
AGAACGATCGCTTCTGGAAGATCATCGACGCGCACCAGGTGACCGTGTTCTACACGGCTCCGACGGCGATCCGCGCGTTCATCAAGTGGGGCGACCAGTACGTGCATCGGCACTCGCTGGCGTCGCTGCGGCTGCTGGGCACGGTGGGCGAGCCCATCAACCCGGAGTCGTGGATGTGGTATCACCGCGAGATCGGCAAGGAGCGCTGCCCGATTGTGGATACCTGGTGGCAGACCGAGACGGGCGCGATCATGATTGCGCCGGTGCCGGGCGCGGTGCCGACCAAGCCGGGCTCGGCGTCGCGGCCGTTTTTCGGCGTGGTGCCGGAGATCGTGACGAAAGATGGGTCGCCGGTTCCGCCGGGCAAGGGCGGGCTGCTGGTGATCCGGAGACCCTGGCCGTCGATGGCGCGGACGATCTACGGCGATCCGGAGCGCTATCAGCAGGCTTACTTTTCGGAGATTCCCGGGTGCTACTTCACCGGCGACGGCGCGCGGCAGGATGAGGATGGCTACTTCTGGCTGATGGGCCGGGTGGACGATGTGATCAACGTGAGCGGGCACCGGCTGGGAACGATGGAGATCGAGTCGGCGCTGGTGGCTCATGCGAAGGTCGCGGAGGCAGCGGTGGTGGGCCGGCCGGACGATCTGAAGGGACAGGCAATCGCTGCGTTTGTGTCGCTTGAGGAAGGGAACGAGCCCTCCGAAGACCTGCGGCAGGAGCTGCGGAACTGGGTGGCGAAGGAGATTGGTTCGCTGGCGCGGCCGGACGACCTGCGATTTACCCATGCGCTGCCGAAGACGCGCTCGGGCAAGATCATGCGGCGGCTGCTGCGGGAACTGGCGACTACAGGGACGGTCACCGGAGATACGACCACGCTCGAGGACTTCGGGGTGATCGCCAAGCTGCGCGGAGACGAAGACTAAGTGGCGCATTCAAGAGCGATGCTGCTCGGCTGCCTGGCGGTGATGCTCGCCTTGGTTGCGGAGGCGCAGGCGAGGCAGGCTCCGCTGCGGGTCTTTTTCGTGGATGTGGAAGGCGGGCAGGCGACGCTGTTCGTCGCTCCGTCCGGCACATCGCTGCTGATCGATACGGGCTGGCCGGGAAACCAGGGGCGTGACGCGGATCGCATCGTCAGGGCGGCGCATTCAGCCGGGCTGGACAAGCTCGACTTTGTGCTGCTGACGCACTACCACGTCGATCACGCCGGAGGCATTCCGCAGCTGGTGGGGAAGATTCCGGTGGGAACGTTTATCGACCACGGGCTCAATCGCGAACTGGACCACGGCATCACGGAGAAGGATTACGCGGACTATCAGCAGGTTCTGGCGGCCGGCAAGTACCGGCACCTGGTCGCTCAACCGGGCGAAAAGCTGCCCATCCCCGGGTTGGACGTCACCGTGATCAGCGCGGATGGCAGGGAGATCGCGCAGCCGCTGGCGGGGGCCGGTCAGGCGAATCCCTACTGCGCGGCGTCGGAGGTGCGCGCCGACGATCAGACGGAGAACGGGCGGTCGCTGGGAGTTGAAGTTGTCTTCGGCGGGCTGAAGATCCTCGACCTCGGCGACCTGACCTGGGACAAGGAGCGTACGCTGATGTGTCCGGTGAATAAGCTGGGGCGGGTCGACATCCTGGTGGTTTCGCACCACGGCTGGTATCAGAGCTCGAGCCCGGCGCTGGTGGATGCGATTCAGCCGCGCGTGGCAATCATGGACAACGGCGAAAGCAAGGGAGGATCCGTCGCGACGCTCAAGACGCTGCGGGCAGCGCCCGGGCTGGAGACGCTGTGGCAGCTGCATTTTTCGGCCGAGGGCGGGGCTGCCTGGAACACGGACGAGCCGCACATCGCCAACTTGCCCGGGACCGACGTGGGGAACGATCTTGAGCTGGACGCCTGGGCGACCGGCAGGTTTACCGTCAAGAACTCCCGCACCGGGTCCGTCCAGACGTACGCGGAGCGGCCCTGACCTTCAGGCCCTCGGTCACGCGAGCGCGATGTTGATGTTCTGTAGGGCTTCGTCGATCTCAGCCGTGTTCTTGTAGCCGACCGTGACCGCATCGACGCCGGCATTGCGGAAGGCGAAGCGCATGGCGGCCTGGCGGTCGGCGTGGTTGAACGTGCCCTCGCCGATCAGTTTCATGCTGACGACGCCCATGCCCTCCCGGCGAACCTGCTTGACGTGCTCGACCACTTCGGCGACGTTTCCGCGGCCACCGGTGGCGTAGTCCTCGGCGTCCATGCGCGTGCCGTTATGGTTCATTCGGATCATCGCAACCTGCAGCCAGTCGTCGCCGGGCATGGCGCGCAGCGCCGGCAGGCCATGCACGGACGCGCCCCTGCCGACGATAATCCTGCGCTGCTGCGCCTCGGAGATGGCGTCGGCCCAGCGCCTGGATTCATCCGGCCAATCCGCCGTGTGCTGCCAGTGCAGCAGCATGATGTCGAAGTATTCGGTTCTTGCCGCACGGCGCAACTCGTCAAACTTCGCCTGCGGATCGATCCCGCCGCGGGTGGTCACCTTCGACATCAACTGATAACTGTCGCGTGGGATGCCCTGCAGCGCAACCCCCAGCATCTGGTGCATCTGCCCGTACGATTCGGCGGTCTCGTAGAATCGGATGCCGTGGTCGTAGGCATAGCGAACGAGCCGGGTGAAGCCCTCCTGCCCGAGATCCCGCTGGACCTGTCCGCTGAAGCTGCCGGTGCCGAAGGCGAGTCGCGTCACCCTCACATTGGATCTGCCGAGCGTGACCAAGTCTGTGGCGGTGCGGCGTGGCTGCCGCCCGAATAACGTATGGCCCGCACCGGCGAGCGCTCCCGCAGCCAGGCTGGTCCTAAGGAAAGTGCGACGAGACGAAGGCGGCATGACATCCTCCTGGCAGGCCCGACGATGGCCCACGCCGATCCTGGCCGTCTATGCTGAGACTTTAGCACGGCTCGCGGCCGGTGATTGGAAGCGCTCGCCCGCCCTACTCCAGTCCGGCGAACACCTCGTCTAAATCCATGTAGATCGGTGTGCCTGCAACCTCCATCCGCGACGTCTCCGCCCGTTCCAGCCCCACACCCGAATAGGTAAAGCCAATCCGCTCAGCAGGATCCAGCAGCCAGATGTTCCTGATCCCCATCTTCCAGAAGTCCTCCAAACGCACCAGCACCCTGGGCAGCCGATCCTCTGGAGATAGAATCTCGATTGCAATCAACGGAGCCGTCACTCGCACCCGCTCCGCGATCGCAGCATCATCATAGGCTACGGTTACGTCGGGAATTCGGACGCGGCTTTCGCCAACCCGCGTCCTTAGCTCCGAAATCACGCGCACTCCCCATTCCGCTCTGCGAGACCGAAACCAGAAGCCGATCTCCATCTGCAACAAACCATGCTCCGTCTCGCCCAGGGTTCGTTCCTCAACTCGCCCATCCACGAAGTCGCAGTCCGGACGGTACGAGGTGTGGAGATACTCTTCCAGGGTGATCAGCGCAGCTTTCGCTTCCGTCTGACTTGCCGGCATGGATCACCTCTCCCGCAATTATGCCATCACCACTGGCCGGCTCTTCTCGACATCCGGAATCAACCCTGCATCGTCGAGCTCCACACCCTTCGGCGGTCCAACCCGGCGTTCGTAGGTGCATTCGGGCGTGGTGGAAACCTCGGCTGGCTGGCCCTTCTTCGGGCGGCGTTTGGGCAGGAACTCGCGGTTGTTGGGGCAGACCAGGTATGTGCCTTCGCGGTTGCCATACTCCAGCAGGTAGGCGGAGTCGCACTTGGGACATGTTTCGTCGACCAGCTTCAGGTTGGAGGAGAAGTCGCACTTGGGGTAGTTCACGCAGCCGTAGAAGGTGTCTCCGCGCTTGGTCTTGCGCACGGCCAGGTCGCCGCCGTCCTTCGGGCAGGGGACGTCGAGCAGCTCCTGCTTGACGTACTTGCACTTGGGATATCCGGAGCACGCAATGAACTCGCCATAGGCGCCGTCGCGCTGTAGCAGGGGCTTGCCGCACTTGGGGCAGGCCTCGGCCAGTGTCACCGGAGGCTTGGACTGCACCTTCTGCGTCAGCTTGCGGATGGTCTTGCACGGCGGATCGTCCGAGTAGCCGGGGCACGACATGAACGGACCCCACGGCCCATTCTTCAGCACCATCTGTCGCCCGCAGTTGTCGCAGAACTCTTCTTCCGGAGCCTCGTCCGCACCGGGCGCGGAGAGATCGGGCTTGGCGGCGAAGTTCTCCTTGGTGAAGTCGCACGAGACGGGCTCGGCGGTCACTTTTTTGCCCTTCTTCTGCGCCTCGGCCACGGCGCTGGAGAAGTGCTTCGCATCTTCCACCTGCCGCTCGAAGGTCGTCTCGTCGAGATTTGCCGCTTTGACGATCATCGGGAAGTGAAAGCTGCCGAGCACCTTCTTCAGCACAGCCTTGGGATCCTTCTTCCACGGTCCGGCAGCGATGGTGACCGGCTTCTCCTTGGAGAACGCGCTGCACGAGTAGAAGCTGCCGAACTTGCCCCACTTCAGCAGCAGCGGCGATCCGCACTTTTCGCAGATCTCCGACGTCGGCTCTTCACGACGCTTGACATCTTCCATCGTGGTCGAGGCGGTGGCAAGCTCCTGCTCCAGGTGGCCGTAGAAGCCATCGAGCAGGTCGGTCCAGCGCTCCTGCCCGGCCTCTACCGCGTCCAGTTCGCTTTCGAGTTTGGCGGTATAACCGAGTTCGAAGATGTATGGAAAGTTCTTGACGAGCAACTCGGTCACCACCATGCCGATCTCGGTGGGGACGAAGCTCTTGCCGATCTTCTTGACGTAGTCGCGATCCTGGATCGTGTTAATAATCGACGCGTAGGTGGAAGGCCGGCCGATTCCCTTCTCTTCCAGCGTCTTCACCAGCGAGGCTTCGTTGTAGCGCGGCGGCGGCTCGGTAAAGCGCTGCTCCGGCAGAAGCTGCCTGAGCCCGAGGGCCTGGCCGCCAGCCAGCGCCGGCAGTCGCTTGTCGGACCCATCTTCCTCGTCATCCTCGGCGCTTCGGGCACCCGGGTCAGCCGCTGGCGCAGCTTCGTAAACCTTCAGGAAGCCGTCGAACTTCAGCACCGAACCCGACACGCGGAAGTCGTATGTGCGGTCACTCTTCGCGGCAATCTCGACCGTCGTCTGATCGAAGACCGCCGGCATCATCTGGCTCGCTACAAAACGCTGCCAGATCAGGCGGTAGAGCTTGAACTGCTCGTCCGAGAGATACTGCCGAATCTGGTCGGGAACGAACGCCACATTGGTCGGACGGATGGCTTCGTGGGCGTCCTGTGCGTCGCTCTTACCCTTGTAGTCGTTGGGTTTGGACGGCAGATACTGCTGCCCGAGCTTCGCGATGTACTTGCGTGCGTCGCTGACTGCGTCGGCAGAGACTCGGGTGGAGTCGGTACGCATGTAGGTAATCAGCCCGACCGTCTCGCCCTTGATGTCGACGCCTTCGTAGAGCCGCTGCGCAACGCCCATGGTGCGGCGCACGTTGAAGCCAAGACGTCCGGCCGCCTCCTGCTGCAGCTTCGACGTGGTAAACGGAGCCTTGGGATTCTGCCGCCGCTCCTTCTTTTCGACCGAGCGGACGCTCCACCGCGCCTTCTCGAGCGCGGCGATGACGGCATCCGTCGAGGCCTTGTCCGGCAGCGCGTTCGGGAGCACCTGTGGCTTGCCGTCCTTGTCCAATCCGTTCGGCACCGTCGCGCGTTTGCCATCGATGCCAGTGAAGCGGGCCTTAAACTCCATGCCCTGCTGCGGCGCAAGCAGAGCGTCAATCGTCCAGTTCTCGACGGGATTGAATGCGTTGATCTCGCGTTCGCGTTCCACAATCAGACGCAGCGCGACCGTCTGGACACGCCCTGCCGACAACCCACGGCGGACCTTGTCCCACAGTAAAGGGGAGATCTGATAGCCCACCAGGCGGTCAAGGACACGCCGCGTCTGCTGCGCATCTACCAGGTTTTCGTTCACGTCGCGAGCATGTTCAAACGCGGCCTTCACCGCTTTCTGAGTAATCTCATTAAAGGTGACGCGCTGAATGCGTGCACCCTTCTTCAGCATGGGCGTCAATTGCATGGAAAGGTGCGCGGCGATGGCCTCGCCTTCGCGATCCGGATCGGGCGCAAGGAAGACACGGTCAGCCTTGGCGGCCAGCTTCTGCAGCCGCTCCACGATCTTTTCTTTGCCCGGCGAAACAATCAGCGTCGGCTCAAAGGTGCGCCGCTTCAGCTCCACACCGATGTCGTTCTTGGGCAGATCCATGATGTGCCCGATCGATGCTTCCACCTGGTAATCCGGTCCAAGATACTTGTTAATCGTCTTGGCCTTCGCCGGAGACTCGACGATTACGAGAGATTTGCTCATGGTATTCCTTCGATCCACCGAACCCGGCGCCGCAGCTCTCCGGGTTCCCGTTCATTTCAATGCGAACCTAACACGAGTTGCCAGAGCCGCGCCAATGCACCAAAGTCGCGCTACAGGCAAAAAGGCTCGCCGCTACTCCCCACACAACCGTCTAGACGCGGGCAGGCAGCAATAGTTGCGACTTGGGATCGGCTGCGGTTCGCCGGGCCAGGCACCCACTTCGTCCGGCCCGCGGTCAACCGGCCGCGTGCGACTCAACTCTTAGAAACATCGCACGTAATGCTTGCCGGGCAGCGCCTTGACCCGGCCGGCGAGTTCGAGCTCGAACAACGCCGTGAAGATCTCCGCGGAGCCAAGTTCCGACTCCATCTGCTCCATCAGCCCGTCGAGTTGAACCGGCTCATCGTGCCGCAAGCGCGCGAAGACCTTGCGCTCATGCTCGCTCATGGCCTGCTCAGCTTGCGTATTGAATAGAGATGCCGCGCCCGCAGGTTTGGATTCATCGGCTCTCCGCGGACCGCGCGCGCCCTGGGCGTCTTCGAGCAACAACCGGATCTGCGATGGCAGATCTTCCCACACGTCTTCCCAGGTCGCGGTTAATTTGGCGCCCTGCTTGATCAAGGTGTTCGGTCCCCACGAGTTCTTGTTGGTCACATTGCCCGGAACGGCAAAGACATCGCGATTCTGCTCCATCGCACAGCGCGCCGTGATGCGGGTGCCGGAGTACTCCGCTGCCTCGACCACCAGCACCCCCACGCTGATGCCGGAGAGGGTTCGATTCCGAATGGGGAAGTTCTGTGGCGCGGGGAAGGTGCCCATCGGGAACTCGGTGATGATGGCGCCTCCGGCAGCCACGGTCTGCTCTGCCAGCTTCTTGTTCTCCTTGGGATAGACGACATCCAGGCCGGTGCCCCAGACGGCCAGCGTCCGACCGCCGGCATCGAGCGCCCCCTTGTGAGCGGCGGTGTCGATGCCGCGCGCCATGCCCGAAAGAATGCTCAAGCCACGCTGAGCCAGGTCGCGGGAGAGCAGCTCCGCCATGCCCGAGCCGTAGGGCGTCGGCGAGCGCGTGCCGACCACCGCAATGCCCGGCCAGCCCAGCAGGTCCACGCTGCCGCGCACCCACAGTACGGCGGGCGGATCGTAAATCTCCATCAGGCGCGGCGGGTATTCGGCATCCTGCGGCGTCAGGTAAACTCCGCCGTTCTGCTGCACCAGGCTGGCTTCCTTTTCCGCTTCGGCACGGGCTCGTCCGTCCCCAATAAACTGTGCGGAGTGCGCCGGAATGCGCAGGCCCTCAAGCTCCGTCAGCGGCATATCGAAGAGCAGGCTGGCCTCGCCGCCCATCATCTGGACCGCGCGATGAATGCGTGTAGGGCCGAGGCCTGGGGTCAGGACCAGCGCCAGCCAGCCCAGGCGGTTCAGCTCCGCCCGTTCCTTGGGTTGCATCGCACTGCCTCCGCGTGCTTCTCTGCTGCGGGAAAACTTGCCATGACCCTAACACACGACCTGGACCAGCCGTGCAGATGCCACGGGGGATGAGGTGGCCGTCATGCAGCCCGGCGCTCAGCACAACCGGCAAACCGATGTAGATGATCCAACATGGAGAGGTATGCGATGGTCAGCTTTCGAGGCGTGGACAGGCTGCTCCGTCACTTCGTGAACAGCAAGCAGATTCTCGTCTACGTTTAGCTTGAGTCGCGCACCCCTCACATCGTCGACCAGCCGGTCTGCGCGGTCGCCGTACACTAGAAAGTGTGCTTCGCGTCGCTGCTATCGACTTTCTGAATCCTGCGCCCCTGATGTGGGACTTCCATCACTCTCCCCGCAAGACACTCCTCGCCGAACGCTACCAGCTTCATCTCACCCAGCCCTCGGCATGCGCCCGGCAGCTGCTGGACGGAACGGCCGATCTCGGACTCGTTCCCATTGCCGCACTCACACCCGCGTTGCGTATCGTGCCGGGCTGCGCCATCGCCTCGCAGCGTCAGGTCAGGTCGATTCAACTGATCGCGAAGAAAGACCTGGCAGACGTCAAAACTGTCGCCGCGGACACCGCTTCGCGCAGTTCCGTGGCCTACACGAAGCTGCTGTTTCGCCACTTCCTGCATACCCGGCCGGCCTTCCACGCCGCACCAGCCGATGCGGCCGGCATGCTCCGCGAACATGACGCCGCACTGCTCATCGGCGACCCGGCGCTGCTTGCGCTGGAGCAGCGTTCAGCCATTGAAGCTCAAGTGGGTCCGTGCACCTGGCACGATGTGGCTACGATGTGGAACTCCTACACCGGTCTGCCCTGGGTCGCCGCAGTGTGGGCGGTCCGAGCTGAGATTCCGCTGAGTCAACGCAAACGCGAACAGCTCTTTCTGGACCTGAACACCTCCCGGAGGCATGGGCAGGAGAACATCGAAGCGCTGGTCGGCGAGTGGATGCCGCGCCTCGCCATCCCCCCTGCAACCATCCGCACATACCTGACGGAGAACATCCACTATCTGCTCGATGCCCCGTGTCGCAGCGCGATCGATGAGTTCCGCAGGCTGGCAGCCGCGAACCACATTCTGCCATCACTCGAGCCAATTCCCTACCTGGCTCTCTAGCGGAGCCTGCGTGGCGGCTCCAGCATTTTAGCGACTTCCCCGCCGCGGTCAGCGTCTTACCGTCTATGAACGTGCACAGCACGCTGCTGATCCACGCTGCTTCCGTTCTCCTGGCCGGGAACAACCATCACCTGATGCATGTGCTGCTGCGCTTCGGCCTGATCGGGCTCTTCCTGGTCTCGATCGTCGACTCCTCGTTCGTGCCGCTGCCCATCCCCGGCGTCACTGACATCATGCTGATCCTGTATGCGGCGCAGCCTCTGGCGCAGCGCCCAGACTCGGTGCTGCTTATTGCCGTCGCCACCGCCGGCTCCGCCCTGGGAGGCTGGTTCTCCTGGCGCGTAGGGCAGTCCGGGGGCATGGCCTTCATCGAGAAGCGAACGCCCGCGCGGATCTTCAAGCGGGTCTGCGGCTGGATGGAGTCGCATGCCATCCTGGCCGTCGCGGTACCCGCCATTCTGCCGCCGCCGATGCCGCTCAGCCCGTTCGTGCTCGCCGCCGGCGCCCTCAAGATGTCGCTACGCAAATTCATGGTCACGTTCACCGCCAGCCGGCTGGTGCGTCATGCCATCGCCGTGCTGCTCGGCATCCGCTACGGCAAGCACGTTCTCGTCCTCTGGTCGAAGTTTTCGGCGAAGTGGGGCACCCCCATCCTGATCGTGCTCTGGGCGTTCATCCTGATCAGCGCGGGCTTCGCCTTCTGGCAGCTATGGAAGACCAGCCACACGGTGGGGAACCGAAGCCCCGCCACAACGTGAAAGCTCAGACGGCCACAATGCCGGCATCAGAAGCCTTTACCTTGGGCGCGAACCTGCGCTTGTAATAGATGGTGGTGAGCACAATCGCCGGAACCCCGACCGCTGTAGGCCAAAGCCACAAGAGGAAGCCGGCGTGCTGAAAAATGCGGCTCAGGGTCACCACAGAGAACGCAGTCCAGGCAGCAATATAGCTGCCGATGAAGTTGCTCAGGTGGGTGTACCACCAGAACATCTTCTGCTGCGGCTTGCGGACGAAGCTCCACATCTGCTCCGCGGCGGCGCGCATGCCGATGAAGCCGAAGACAATGGCCACGATGCCGAAGTGCTGCACCCACGCGCCGCGAAACGCACCGAATCCCGACAGACAGGCACTTGTACTGAAGGTGAAGACGGCGGCAATCCAATCGATCGGCTGTGCGCTTCCACCCCGGGCCAGGCTCTTCAGCTTGAGCACACGATAACCGGAGAATGCCAGGTAGAAGCTGAAGATTGCCACCAGAGCAAGGAACAGCACCGGACGATACAGCGCCATCGGCAGAGCCGTCGCCGCCACCGTCCCCATCGCCCAAAGATAGACCATTCCCCAGCGTTTATGCTGCTTGCCGCCCTTCGCGGTAGCGAGCGCCACCGGAGCCAGCGCAAACGCGCTGAACCCGGCACAGACATGGACCAACAGCAACAACCTCATCCAAACCGGATCTGCATGATTCATCGCACTGCCTCCTGGAGTTCTGGTTGATCGTTGCGCATTCCGTTCAGTGCTTCGATCGTCTCGTCGGCCCACGTCGCCAGCGCCCGCACTTCCGCCATGCCATACCTCACCGTCATCAGCCAGAACGGCAGCCCGGGGTTTCCCGCATGCACCCGTTGGATGTCGCGCTCGATCGCCTGGTAGCGCGCAAGATCCATTCGCCACGCGCGACGCCACTCGGCGACCTGCTGCTGCATGGTTTCCGGGCTTGAAAGCTTTCCAAAGAAGATTTTGAGCAACAGCTCGTTCCGCTTGACCTGGGGGCGAGGCATCACGCCAAGCCACTGCATCAGCCGCTCCCGGCCCGTATCGGTCAGCGAGAAGACCCGGCTTCCGGCGCGCTCCCCCTCGGAACCGCGAACGAAGCCTTCCTCTTCCAGCCGCTTCAGCGTCGGATAAATCTGGCCGAAGCTCTCATTCCAGAAGTTCCCTATCGATCCGGAGATCATCTGCCGCAGCTCATAGCCGGTCATCGGACACATGCTGAGCATGCCAAGCAAGGCATCGGCAGACGTGGTTCTGGTCTCCTGCATATCTGAAAGATATATCTTCCAGATATGTTGTCAAGAGGAGATTCGTCCAGGTGACCCGTCCTGTGTTTATCCGTGTCTGGTCTCCGGAACCGCTCTCAGAATTCCCACTGCAGCAGCGTCGCGCCCACGGTGAAGCCGGCGCCGACGCTCGCCAGCAGCACCAGGTCGCCCTTTTTCAGCCGTCCATCATCAAGCGCGGTCTGCATGGCCAGCGGAATTGTCGCCGCGGTCGTATTGCCATAACGATCGATATTGATGACGACGCACTCCTCCGCCATGCCGAGTCGCTCGGCGGTCGACAGAATGATGCGTTTGTTCGCCTGATGCGGGATGAAGCACTTCAGGTCTTTGCCGGTCACGCCGTTGCGCGTCAGCACCAACTCCGAGACCTCGGCCATCTTGCGCACGGCAAACTTGTAGACCGCGCCGCCATCCTGGTGAACGTAATGCATCTTCGCGGACACGGTTTCGCAGCTTGCGGGGTGCAGCGAGCCGCCTCCCGGCATATTGAGCGACACCGCGCCCGAGCCATCGATCTCGTGCACATAGTCCACCAGGCCAATCTCATGGCCGGCGCACGGCTCCAGCAGCACCGCGCCCGCGCCATCCCCGAAGATGACGCAGGTAGCCCGGTCGGTATAGTCGATGATCGAACTCATCACGTCGGCGCCGATCACCATCACCTTGGTGTGCATGCCGGATTCGATGAGCTTGGCCCCCACCTGCAGCGCGTAAGGAAATCCCGAGCAGGCCGCGGAAAGATCGAAACCCCATGCGCCCTTCGCCCCGAGCTTGTCCTGCACCAGGCAGGCGGTAGCCGGGAACATCATGTCCGGCGTCACCGTCGCGACGATGATGACCTCCAGTTCTTCCGCTCCGATGCCGCGCCGTTTCAGGCACTTCCTGGCCGCTTCGATCGCCAGGTCACTGGTCGCCACGCCCTTGTCGACGATGTGCCTCTCGCGGATACCGGTGCGCTCCTGAATCCACTGGTCGCTGGTGGCGACCATCCGCTCGAGATCCTCATTGGTCAACAACCTGGGCGGAACGTAGGCACCCACCGAACTGATCTTGGCCCGTACCCGCGTCTGCGGCTTCAACGTCAGACTCAAATTCTTCACCTCACGACAACGTTCCCAAGTCTACAAAAGAAAGCTCCTCTGAACCACCATTCATTCCGGATGCAGCTCACACCACTCAGCGGCCAGATCTCAGACAAAGCATCCGCTTGCCGGACGCATCGTCGGCGGGACTGAGAATCGTGACGTGCGAAGTGAGAGCTTGCAGAGTGTCGGAGAAGCAGTCTGTCGAAGGAGAGGAGTGACTGCAAGAAGGAAGTGGCCGGGCGACCCACTGCGCCCGTACGAGCCCGTTACCGTTGCTTCCTTCCGGACCTGGCGGGGTTGGCGGGATTACGTCGCGTAGGACCCGGCACGAGACTCAGTCTACCATCCCTAGAGACCGTCCGCAGAGGAGGAGTTCCACTTGACGCAGCAGACCCGCGCGGATGCGCCAGCGGATGTTCCATGGCAGACGTCCCCGCCGCGCACCCAAGCTGAAGTCCTTGCCCGCTATCGCAACCTGCAGCAGCAGCATCAATCCGTCCGCGACGGGCTCGCCGCCCGCCAGCGGCACGCGCTGCTTGTGCTTGCTGGCGTTATCCTCGTCATTGCCTGGCAGACCGCGGCCTCGATGCACGGCAAACAGCCCGCCTGGCCGCTCGCTCTCAGCTTCGCCGCCGTCGCAGGCGTGCTCCTCCTGCTGGTGCGTCTGCAGGCTCCCATGGAGCGGGCGCGCCGCATGATCGTCATCTATGACTCTGCGATCGCCCGCGTAGACGGCTCGGAACCCTACGCCGAGAGCACCGGCGAGGACGCTGCCGCGCCATTCGCGTCTGCTCACCTCTACCAGCACGACCTGGACATCACCGGCGCGAAGTCCCTCTTCGCCCTGCTCTCCACCGTACGCACCGGCATCGGGGAGCGCGGGCTGGCGCGTTATCTGCTCCTTCCCGTCGCTCACCAGGAGAGCGTTCTGCGCCAGCAGGCGGTACGCGAACTCCACCCGCGGGCGGATCTGCGCGAGCGCATCGCGCTGCTCGGCGCTTCGAGCTTTCAGCAGCTCTCAGCCAGCTTCTTCGACGGCTGGCTCGAAGAACTCCCTCCGCAGTTTCACACAGTCTTTCGATACCTGCTGCTGCTCACCGCTGCGCTCAACCTCATGCTGGTTCTCGCCGGACTCTTCCACCGGCGCGACTGGAGCGATCTGCTGCCGGACCTGCTCGCCGTGAGCGCCATACAGTCCGCCATCTCGCTCCTGATCCGCTCCCGCGTGCTGCCTCTGCTGCAGGGCGCCGCACGCCTGCAGAGCCAGATTCAACTCCTGACGGAAGGTCTCGACGTGCTGCGACGATCCGACTTTACAAGCAGCCGCATGCTCGACCTGCAGCGCCGTGTGCCTGCCGAAGCGGTGAAGAGCCTGAAACGGCTTGACAGCTTCCTGGTCGTCGTGCAACAGCGCGAAAAAGAGCTCTTCCTGATCTTCTCGCTGCTCTTCGCCGCAGGCTCCCAGACGGCCATTTCCATCGCCTACTGGAAGCGTCAACATGCAGCGGCGATGCGGGGGTGGATCGACGCCTGGGCCGAGTTCGAGACGCTCAATGCGCTGGCGACCTATGCGTTCGAGCACCCGCCGGACGACGCGGAATACACCTGGCCACAGCTTCTTCCTGCGGATCACTCGCCCGAGTTTTCAGCCACGAGCCTGCGCCATCCGCTGCTACCCTCCGCTGTCCCGAACGACATCTTCCTGGGCGAACTGGCCAGCCGCTTCTTCCTCATCAGCGGATCCAACATGGCCGGCAAGTCGACGCTGCTGCGCGCGATCGGCGTCAGCGCCGTGCTGGCGTATGCGGGTGCGCCGGTTCGCGGCGCAGCGTGTCGCCTGTCCCCTCTGCGCATCGGCGCCTCCATCGCGCTCACCGATTCGCTGGCCGAAAGCAAGTCGAAGTTTCTCGCTGAGGTCGAACGCCTGGCCGCCATCGTGGAGGCGAGCGCCAATGCCCCCGTCCTCTTCCTCGTCGACGAGATCTTCAGCGGCACCAACTCGCTCGACCGCCGGACCGCGGCCGCGGCCGTCCTAGGCCGATTGCTCGCGCACCACGCCATCGGTGCGCTGTCCACCCACGACCTCGCGCTTACGTCGCTCGCTGCAGACAACCAGGGAGGGTGCAACGTGCACATGGCCAGTCCCGATCCCGCCGACCCCCTCGCGTTCGACTACATCCTGAAGCCCGGGATCAACCAGCATTCAAACGCTCTTGCGATCATCCGGCTCCTCGGCCTCGAAGCCTGAAACGCACAAGCCCGAATTTCGTGTCAACTCGCGCTTTCATCTTGCCAACATCTGCATCCAAACTGAACAGGCACTCAGTAGCCCGGCACAACCTGCCATCCATCCCTGGAGTTCAGCATGCTGCTCATCATCATTCTCATCATCCTCATCTTTGGCTCGGGCTTCGGCGGCTACCGCATGGGTCCCGGCTTCGGCTACTACGGCGGCGGCGGACTCTCGCTCATCCTCACCATTGTGCTGATCCTGCTCCTGCTGAAGGTCATCTAGACTGCCTGCGCTCTTTCGGTTCCCAATTGTTAGTCCAGCGTGCTAAAACGGTTGCGCATCAGCAATCGTCAGGATGCTGCACCTGTGTTCTCGACAGCACGCGCGTTCAGTCCACTGCCGCACCCGGGACACCCCGAAAGATCAGGAGTAGCCTTGAGCGTCTCTCTTACCCGTAGAACGTTGGCCCGGTTGCTCGGCGCCTCCGCCGCAGCAGCCTCCATGCCCAGACTTGCCGGGGCCGCCGGCGGTACCGGCGCGCTGCCCGCTCCGGCCAGCCCATCCCCGGCGGAGACGCCGCGCTCGTTCCCCGCCGGCTTCTTGTGGGGTTCAGCCACGGCCTCTTACCAGGTCGAGGGCGCGGTCCACGCTGATGGCCGTGGCCACACCATCTGGGATACCTTCGCGCACACTCCCGGCAAGGTCGCCAACGGCGATACCGGCGATATGGCCGACGACTTCTACCACCGCTACCCCGAAGACATCGCCCTGATGAAGCAGATGGGCCTCAAGTCCTTCCGCTTCTCCATTGCTTGGACGCGCGTCTTCCCTACCGGCACTGGCGCACCCAACCCCAAAGGATTGGACTTCTACAACCACCTGGTCGATGCCCTGCTCGCGGCCGGCATCGCGCCCTACTGCACGCTGTTTCACTGGGATCTCCCTCAGCCTCTGCAGGATCGAGGCGGATGGCAGAGCCGCGAAACTTCGCAGGCCTTCGCCGAGTACGCCGGCTACGTCAGCAAACGCCTCTCCGACCGCGTCCAGCACTTCATGACCGTCAACGAGATGCAGACCTTTGTCGATCTCGGCTACGGCACCGGCATCCATGCGCCCGGGCTCAAGCTGGGCCGGAAGGATCTGGCCCAGGTCGCCCACTACGCTGTGCTCGCCCACGGCCTCGGCGTGCAGGCTATCCGCGCCAACTCTCCGGCAGGAACCCAGGTCGGACTCGCCGATAACGCCGTCGCCTGCACCCCGGTCTTCAACGCGCCCGAGCATGTTACCGCCTCGCGCACCGCGTTTCGTGAGGAGAACGCCCGCTTTCTCACTGCCATCATGGAAGGGCGTTACACCGATCTCTACCTGCGCAAGATGGGCGCAGACGCACCCGCCCATACCGACGCAGACATGCGGGCGATCGGCTCGCCGCTCGATTTCGTCGGGCTTAACGTCTACCCGGCCAGCTACGTCCGGGCCGACGCCCACGCACCGGGCGGCTACGCCATGGTCTCCGAGCCCTCAACCGCCCCGCGCATGGCTTCACCCTGGCTCTACGTCGGGCCGGAGGCGCTCTACTGGGTGCCGCGCCAGGTGAACGAACTGTGGCACCCGAAGGCCATCTACATCACGGAGAATGGCGCTTCGTCGGACGACGTCGTTACCCGCGACGGCCAGATCCTCGACACCGATCGCACCATGTTTCTGCGCAATTACCTTTCGCAGCTGCAGAAGGCGACTGCCGAAGGCGTTCCCGTGAAGGGTTATTTCTGCTGGAGCCTGCTCGATAACTACGAATGGGCGGATGGCTACGGCAAGCGCTTCGGCATCGTCTATGTCGACTTCCAGACGCAGAAGCGCACGCCAAAACTCAGCGCCCACTTCTACCAGGCCACCATCGCGCGAAACTCCGTCGCCTGACCAGGAGTCCCGTCCCGCCCCCCGCCGACCGGGAACCCACCTTTACTCGCGTCTCTCGCGGAAGGGGTGAGATCTGCGCTGCTCGAGTCACGGAAGCACTGCACCTCTTCGCATGAGCAAGCGGGGCGACAACGTCGCCCGCAACTAGGCGCGTCCCGCGAACTCCCCGGTCTCAGTCGTTACCTTCACCTTCTCACCCGCCTTGATAAACAGCGGAACCCGGATCTCGCGGCCGGTCTCAAGCGTTGCCGCCTTGGTGACGCTGCCGCTCGACGAGTCACCCTTGACCGCCGGCTCGGTGTACGTCACTTCCAGTTCGACAAAGATGGGTAGCTGCAGCCCGATCGGGTTCCCGTTGAACTTGTGCAGCTGCAGCATGGCGCCTTCGGTCAGCCAGTCCAGCGCCGCGCCCACCATCTCCGGCGTCAACGTAAGCGTCTCGAAGCTCTCCTGGTCGAGGAAGTGCGAGCCGTCGCCGTCGCTGTAAAGATACGACGCCGGCACCAGCACCAGGTCCGGCTCCTTGAACTTGTCGCTGGCCTTGAAGGTCTTCTCGAACACCGCGCTGGTCAGCAGGTTGCGCATCTTCAAGCGCACCAGGGTCTGCCCGCCGCGCGCGGTCGGCGAACTGATATCCGAATCCAGGCAAGCATACGGCACACTCTCAAACTCAAAAACCATCTTCCGCTTCACGTGAATCGCTTCCACCAACGCCGGCATAGACTCTCTCCGTTCCTCGCTCGCAGGAGCCGTTCCAGTGCTCCCAGGAATCCGTTCCAGTATAGGAGAGCATTGCCAGGAGAGCAGTCTGCTGATGCTCAGCCGTGCCTGGCCGATATGCATGTCGAAGGTTCACTCTCTCCCACATGCCTCGATTGTCCGTATTGCCGGTCCGAGCCCGCGCGTCATTCCCGCGCGCCGCAACCGGGCTCCCATCCCGTGCAGCCGGACGTTCGGCTCGTGCCTTCCTGATGCTGCTTCCGCTGGTGCTCGCGCTGGCCTCGGCGAACCCAATGCGCGCGCTCGACCCGCACAAGCAGATCGGCCAGTACGGCCACGATACCTGGACCTCGCAGCGTGGGCTCCCGGGAGAATCCGTCTACCAGGTCCTGCAAAGCAGCGATGGCTACCTGTGGGTCCGGACCGGCTCCGGCCTCGCCCGCTTCGACGGCGTCCGCTTCGTTCCCATGGATGCCGCCATCGGCAGCGAACGCGTCAAGGCAATCTGCATGGGAGCCGACGGCGACCTGCTCATCCGCACCGCCACCCGGACCGTCGTCTACCGCAACGGCCAGTTCTCCGACTATCTGCCCCGCTCGCGCTGGCCCGGCGGAGACATCCGCACCCTCTTCGAGAGCCGCGAGCACGTCCTCTTCATCGGTGCCGACGACTACATCTACCAGGTCCGGAAGAACGGCGAGGTCACGGCCCTGCGCAGCGGCACCGGGTGGATCAACGCCATCATCGAAGACCACTCCGGCACGGTCTGGATCGCCGGCTCAGCCGCACTCTTTTCCTTCGCGCAGGGTAAGCTCTCCCCACCGTTCCCCACCACCGCCATTGCGTACACCGTCACCTCCCTGGTCGAGGACCACGCCCAGCGCCTGCTGGCCGGAACCTCCAAGGGGCTTTTCCTGCTCGGCCCGCACGGACCCACCCTGACCCCGATCCAGCAAACCGGCATGCCGGCCCTCTTGACCGCGACACTCGAAGACCGCCAGGGCAACCTCTGGTTTGGCACCGAAGCCGCCGGGGTGACACGGCTCAGCGCCGGCCTTGTCTCCTCGCTTGGCTTCGCCACCGGCCTCTCCGACAACACCGTTCTCACCCTCTTCGAAGACCGCGAAGGCAGCCTTTGGATCGGCACATCGAGCGGCCTGGATCGTCTGCGCAACACCAACCTGACCACCTTCACCACCAATGAAGGTCTTGCCTCCAATCGCGTACGCTCCGTCATCGTGGATCGCGATGGCATGCTCGATGTCTTCAGCGACAGCGGCGGCCTCACCCGCATCCGCCACCGCGTCGCCGTCCCCTTTCCGCACAACAACCAGATGCCGCTCTCGGGTTCCGCACTGTTCCAAAGCCGCGATGGAAGCATCTGGATCGGCACCTACAAGGGCCTGAGCCGCATCCGCGATGGCAAGGTGACCATCTTCGACGGAGGAGGCCATTTCTCCCGCTTTTACACCTCCGCCATCTCCGAAGACGAGGAGAGCCTGATCGTCACCAACTCGGAGTCGCGCACCTTCCGCCTGCGCGACGGCAAGGTCACTCCATTCACCCTCGGCGGCAGAGAAACCCCGGTCACCAAAGGCGTTTACACCTTCTCCATCTACGCCGATCCCGCCCATACACTCTGGTTCGCAGCCTATGGCCTCTACCGCATTCCACTCCCAGGAGCTGCCGCCTCGCCGCTCCCGGCCGGCCTCCAGCCCGGTCTCGACTTCGACGTCACCTCGATCCTTGACGATCACGCGGGCAACCTGTGGCTGGGCGGGCGCACCCGGGGACTTACCCAGTTCCGCAAGAGCGATGGCCGCATCAGCCACTTCACCCTGCGCGACGGGCTCTTCGACGGCGAAATCTCCTCGGTCCTCCAGGGCGACGATGGGCGCCTGTGGATGAGCACCGAAGACGGTATCTACTCGGTCAGCCTTCAGGCCCTGAACGACCTCGCCGACGGCAGAATCCAGCACCTTGCCTCCACCGCCTACGGCCTGCCCGACGGCATGAAGACCTCAGCCGCCACCGAGACCGCCTCGCAGCCCTCCGGAGCCCGCACCCCGGACGGCGTGCTGTGGTTCGCCACGCCGCGCGGTGTTGTCTCCGTTGACCCTAGCCACCTCATCCTCAACAGTCACATGCCGCCCGTGATCGTCGAATCCGTCCTCACCGACGGCGCTCTTCGCCCGCATGATCAGAACCTGAACATCGCACCGGGGCTTAAAGACCTGGAGATTCACTACACCTCGCCCAGCCTCCTGGTGCCGGAGCGTGTGACCTTCAAATACCAACTCGAAGGCTACGACAAGAAGTGGGTGGACGCCGGCTCGCGCCGCGTCGCCTACTACATGAACCTGCCTCCGGGAACCTATCGCTTCCACGTCATCGCCGCCAATGATGACGGGCTTTGGAACGAAAAGGGGGCATC
Organism: Rhodanobacteraceae bacterium; assembly: GCA_903970285.1. Classification (GTDB taxonomy): domain Bacteria; phylum Acidobacteriota; class Terriglobia; order Terriglobales; family Acidobacteriaceae; genus Edaphobacter. The sequence continues at coordinate 30,204 of CAJCHN010000065.1, forward strand.
CTTCACTCTTCGTCTGCGGCCTCACTTCTACCAGACCCGCTGGTTTATGGGCGTAGTCATCCTCTTCGCCGGCGCGGCCGTCCTGGCCGGCAACATGCGCTATACCCGGGTCATGCGGCACCGCGCCGCTCAACTCACCCGCGTCGTCGACCAGCGCACCTCCGAGCTGCGCAAGAGCCAGCGCGAGCTTGAACTGCTGGCCAACTTCGACGCCCTCACCGCCCTGCCCAACCGCCGCATGTTCGCCATGGATTTCGCCCGCATGTGCACCCGCAGCAAACAGCAGCGGTTCTTTCTCCTCCTCATCGACTTCGACCGCTTCAAGTACATCAACGACACCTACGGACACGATGCCGGCGACGCCTTTCTCGTGGAAGCCGCGCGACGCCTGCAGGGCTCGGTGCGTCCCAGCGACCGCGTGGCCCGGCTTGGCGGAGACGAGTTCGCTGTCCTGTTGGCCGGAGACCCCGACGACGTGGGTCTTGAAGCGATCTGCAGCCGCATCGTCCAGAGCTTTGCCGCACCGCTGCTCTTTCAGGGCAACAACATCATGACCAGCGCCAGCATCGGCATCTCCATCTTCCCGCAGCACGGCGTCAACCAGGAGCAGCTCTACAAATGCGCGGACCTCGCTCTGTACCAGGCCAAGCGCCTGGGCCGCAACAACTGGCAATGCTACCGCGCGGAGATGACAAACGCCGTCCGCTCCGACGTTGACGCGAAACTAGCCGGCATCACGCTGGGCTAGCCCTTTGAGCCGATTGGCCGGGCTCGCTGTACCGAATGCCGGGTTCCCTCGCAAGCACAACAGAACCTGACAAGGCGCGACAAAACCAGCCCGCTCCCGCTACCATCGGAGACGTTTGTTGCGCGAAAAGGGAGAATCCAATGCGTGTTGGTCTGATGACCCGCGAGTACCCGCCCCAGGTGTATGGCGGCGCCGGAGTCCACGTCGAATACCTTGCCCGCGAACTCGCCCGGCACATTGAGGTCGAGGTGCATTGCTGGGGCACGCAGCACGAAGATCACGGCAACCTGCATGTCCGCGGCGACGAGCCCGCACCCTCCATTACCGGCGACACCAAGCAGAAGTTCAAGGCCGCGGTCGACGCCTTTGCGCTGAACCTCGCGACCATGAAGGAGCTGGGTGAGATCGACATCGTCCATACCCATACGTGGTACGTGTCGATGGCCGGTTTTCTCGCCAAGAAGCTGTACAACATCCCCTTTGTGCTCACCACTCACTCACTCGAGCCGCTGCGCGCCTGGAAGGCCGAGCAGCTCGGTTCGGGCTACGCATTATCCTCCTGGATGGAACGAACGGCCATCCTCGACGCCGACGCCATCGTCGCCGTTTCGAATGGGACCAAAGCCGACATCCTCAAGGCCTACCCGGAAGTCGACCCAGACAGGATTCACGTCATCTACAACGGCATCGACCTGAATCAGTACCAGTACACGGAAGATAAGGAGGCGCTTGAGAAATACGGCGTCGACACGTCACGCCCGTACGTTCTGTTCGTCGGCCGCATCACTCGTCAAAAAGGCGTCACCCACCTGGTCGATGCGATTCGCTACCTGCCGCCCGGAACCCAGGTCGTGCTCTGCGCCGGCGCGCCGGACACACCGGAGATTGCGGCCGAGATGCGGGATAAAGTCGAAACCCTGCGCCGCGAAACTCCCGGCAGCCATCCCGGGCTGCACGAACAGGTGACGAAAGACGGCGGGCACGCCTTCGCTACGGGCGACCCCACCGGACGCGGCCACAACGTCGTCTGGATCGAGCAGATGGTCACCAAGGAAGAGGCCATCCAGCTCTACTCCCATTGCGCCGTCTTCTGCTGCCCCTCGGTGTACGAGCCCTTCGGCATCATCAACCTCGAAGCGATGGCCTGCCGGGCGCCAGTCGTCGCCAGCGCGACGGGCGGCATCCTCGAAGTCGTCGTGGAAGACGAAACCGGCCACCTCGTCCCGTTTGCAGCGGATCCGGTCACCACCTTCCCGTCCGATCCCGATCAGTTCGCACGCGACCTGGCGGCTCCCATCACCGCTCTGCTGACCGACCCTGAGCGCGCCCGCAAGTTCGGCGAAGCCGGACGCAAGCGCGTGGAGGCGCACTTCTCCTGGACAGCGATCGCCCAGCAGACGATTCAGCTCTATCAGTCGCTGATCCATCAGTAACAAGCACCGCGAAGCGGTCCAACCGCCTGTAAAATAGGCGCCGCCCCCTGCGCGGGCGCCTTTGCGGTTGCGTTCCTTGTAAAATGGGGTGTGATCTCCGAAGCCGTCCTCGATCAACCCGTCCTCACTTCAATCCGCCCCAAGGTCGGGTTCGTCTCGCTCGGCTGCCCCAAGAACCTGGTCGACTCCGAGGTGATGATGGGGCTGCTGCACCACAACGGAGCGGAATTGACGCCGCACGCCGAAGACGCCGAGATCATCGTCATCAACACCTGCAGCTTCATCGACTCGGCCAAGCAGGAGTCGGTCAACACCATCCTCGAGATGGTGCAGCACAAGCGCGAGCACGGCGGCAAGGCAAGCCGCATCGTCGTCGCCGGCTGCCTGGTCGAGCGCTACCGCGACGAAATCCGCAGGAACATCCCCGAGGTTGACGCGGTCGTCGGCACCGGCGAGTTGGAGGCGATTCTCGGCGCCGCCGGGCTGGCGCCTTCGGGCCAGGCGAAGAACTCGCCGTTTCAGATCCTGCCGCCGGACTTCAACACTCCCAGCATCGACGCGCACACGCAACACGATATGGAGCTGCTGCCGAATACGCCGGTGAACGAGACGACAGTCGCCATCGAGTCGCGCCAGGACATCCCGCAGCAACATCTGGTCGGGCGCGCGGCATCCGCGGTCAACCAGCACTCGCACCCGACGCACATCGCGCCGCAGCTTGCCATTGCTCAATCGCTCGCCGACTCCGGAAGGACGACCACCTCCTCGCGCCCCGAAGGCGATGCCCGCGAGCATGTGGGACGCTTCTCCCGCGAAGCCTGGGACGGTGCGGCCGCCGCGCTGCCCAGCTACCTCTACTCCGACGAGACCCCGCGCATTCTGGCCACGCCGCGTGCCTCCGCCTACATCAAGATCGCCGAAGGCTGCGATCACCCGTGCAGCTTCTGCATCATCCCGCAACTCCGCGGCAAATTTCGCTCGCGCCGCATGGGCTCGATCATCGCCGAGGCGCAGAACCTGATCGCGCAGGGCGTGCGCGAGATCACCCTGATCGGCCAGGACACCACCTGCTACGGCGAAGATCTCGGCCTGAAGGAAGGCCTCGCGCAACTGCTCGACGCGCTCGCCGTGCTGCCCGGCCTCAAGTGGCTGCGCTTCCTCTACACCTATCCCAACAAGGTGACGGCGCGCCTGCTCGAAACCATGGCGAAGCACGAGACCATCGCCAAATATCTCGATGTGCCGCTACAGCACGCCTCCGCCTCGGTCCTCAAGACGATGAAGCGCGGTGGCAGCGCGCAGATTTTTCTCAACCTCATTGCCCGGGCGCGCGAGATCGTCCCCGGCATCGTGATCCGGACATCCTTCATCGTTGGATTCCCCGGCGAGACGGAAGCCGATTACAAGGAGCTCGAAGCCTTCGTCCAAGCCGCGAAGATCGACTGGCTGGGCGTCTTCACCTACTCGGATGAGCAGGGAGCCAAGGCCTACGACCTGGACGCCTCGACTAAGGTCCCGGCGAGGACGATCCAATCGCGCCGCCGCCGCCTGATGCGTCTGCAGCAGAAGATCAGCGCGGCGGAGAAGGCAAAATGGGTGGGGCGGATGGTCGACGTGCTGGTTGAGGGCCCGTCGGAAGAGACTGACCTGCTGTGGGAAGGCCGCACTTCCCTGCACGCCCCAGAGATCGACGGCAAGGTGTTTCTGAACGACTTTGGCCCGCACGATGCGCTCGTACCCGGTACCTTCTACCGCGCGGAGATTACTGAATCGCACGACTATGACGTAGTAGCCCGCATCCTCGAATAGCGAGGTCTGCCCGGGCTTGCATCGTATCTTTCAGCTTTAGAGTCCACTCTTGACCCAGCCCAAGCCTGCCCACCGGTCCTTCGTCACGATCCAGGCGCTTCGCGCCGTGGCCGCGCTGCTGGTTGTCGTCCATCACGCCTCCATGATGAGCGCGAAACTTCGCCACACCGATCGCTTCTGGGAGAATGGGGCCGCCGGAGTCGACATCTTCTTCGTCATCAGCGGCTTCGTCATCATCCTCTCCGCTGCCCCGCTGGCACAGAAGCAGCACCCGGCAAGAACCTTTCTGCTGCGCCGGCTCAGGCGGCTGGTTCCGATGTACTGGGTCGTCACCTCCGTCGAGCTTCTGCTCACCTTCGTGGCGCCCACGTTCACCACCGATCTGCGCGGAAGCCCGCTGCACGTCATCTCTTCCTACTTCTTCTGGCCCACTTACATCGACGGGGGCGCTGGTCCCATCCTCTCTGTCGGCTGGACGCTGAACTTCGAGATGCTGTTCTACCTGCTGGTGACGCTTGCGTTGGCGCTCCGCGTCGTTCCGCCGGTCCGCTTTCTCGTCCCTGTCATTCTTTGCCTGGCGGCGTCATCCCATTGGGCCGAACAGGGGCATCTGGGCATCCTGACCCTGGCGAGTCCCATGCTGCTGGAGTTCCTTTACGGCGTCCTCATCGCGCAGGCCGTTCTGCAAGGAAAGACGCTCGGTCCCATCGTCTCCTGCATTTTTATCGCCGTGGCGCCGGTCGTGCTGTTCACGACCGTGATGCATCACGGCGCCCCGCGCTGCCTGCTGTGGGGGCTGCCGGCGGCGGCGCTGGTGGCGGGCAGCGTCGGACTCGAGAGCTTTCTCGCGCCGCGCATCCCGAGCGCGCTGCAGGAACTCGGAGACTCTTCTTACTCTCTCTACCTGATCCACGCGCTGCTGCTGCCGGCCATCGCGGAGAGCGCCGCCCGTCTGCACGTCCACGGCGAGGTCACCATCGCCCTGCTCGTCTGGGTGAGCGTCCTCGTGTGCCTCTTGTGTGGAGAGCTCTCGTACCGTCTGCTGGAGCGCCCGCTGCTCACAGCCTGGCCATCCCGCATACCCCGGCAGACGGTCGCGGCCAATTCGTGAAGCTTGGTATTTCAGGGTCGTCTAAAGCGTATTCTGTCCACGAGCCAGAAGAGGAGACTGCGAGAATCCGCGAGGACTTTCCTCGGCAGGAGCTTGTCTCACTCCTCACCGGCCGATCCTTTATCCTTGGAACAGCAGCATCACATCGAAGCGTGAGCTTCTGGCTCAGGCGCTTCGCCACGCAGAAACTGCACGGGAAGCCGCTGGGCGCGATCGTCGACGACGCTGTTCAGGACTGCCTTTGCGAAGCCAGGCTAATACGGGCAACAACCAAATGACCAAACCCAAAGCGCTCTTCTGCCCCACCTGCCGCAAGGTCGTGCTCGCCACCGACCCCGACTTCCCGTTCTGCTCCGATCGCTGCCTCATCCTCGATCTGGGCAAGTGGGCCTCAGGCGGCTACGTCATCTCATCGCCCATTCACGATCCCGATCTGCTCGACGAACTCGAAGGCCTGCAGCACCGCGAGAACCGCCCGACCAACGAGAGCGATGGCTAGACAGACACCCGTCAGTCTCGCCGCTCTCCCGCGCAAAAGGACTCGCTGGGCCTGGGCACTGGCTACCTTCTTCGGCGCTGGCCTGCTGCGCCCGGGCCCGGGCACCTATGGGTCCGTGGCCGCGGTGCTGCTGTGGTTCGGCACCATCCACTGGCTGCACCCGTCGGTTCATGCGCAGATTCTCGGCACGCTGGTGGCCGCACTCATCGTGACGCGCATCGGCATTCCCGTCTCGACCATCGTGGCGCTCGAGTCCGGCCGCGAGGATCCAGGGCACATCGTCATCGATGAGGTAGCCGGTCAACTCTTCGCGTTGATCGCCATCCCGGCGGACTGGGAACACGCCGCGCTCGCGCTTGTGCTATTCCGTTTCTTTGACATCCTCAAGCCTCCGCCGATCCGCCAGCTGGAACGGCTCCCGGGCGGCACCGGCATCATGCTGGACGACGTCGCCGCCGGCCTGTTCGCGCTGGCCGTCGGGCAGCTGATCCTGTTGCGCTTCTGAGCCGCTAAGTCCGGCAGATCCATGATCAAGCCCGCACATCGCAGCCGGCGGGTGCTGTCCTGCGCATGCTGCGCCACTTCAGATACGCTGGATGCATGCCGACAGTCGATTCAATCCGGCCGCAAGCTGTTCTGCCGCATGGCGAACTGGAGCTCACCGGCACCGATCTCGGGCCGGGCCTTGGCGCCGAGATCGCCGGCGTCCCCGCGCTGGTCACGCTCGCCCGGCCCACCCGCGCCATCCTGCGGATTCCCGAAGGTGTGCTTCCGGGGGACCTGATCGTGACCCAGGACCGTGCCCGCTCCGCCCCACGCCATGTCCAGATCGCGGTTCCCATGGCGGAGAATCTGCACCCGGTCGCCAATCCGGCAGCCGACGCCCGCGGCAACGTTTACACCACGCTCTCCGGCTCGCGCGGGCAGCAAACGCCCGTCTCCGTCTTCCGGATCGCACCCGCCCCGGCGGGCATCACCCATGAGCTGCGTCCGTTCGTCCGCGAGATCCTCAACCCCACCGGGCTTGCCTTCTCGCCACAGGGCGATCTCTACGTCAGCTCGCGCGCCGAAGGCATTGTCTATCGCATTGACCCGGAGGGAAAGGCCACCCCATTCGCCGAGGGGCTCGGCATCGCCACCGGCATTGCCTTCGATGCAGCCGGAGACCTCTACATCGGCGACCGCAGCGGAACCATCTTCAAGATCCATATCACGCAATCCCACCAGGGTCCGCAGCCCGGAAAGACCTTCGTCTTCGCCACTCTCGAACCCTCGATCGCCGCCTATCACCTGGCCTTCAACAGCCGCGGCACGTTATTCGTCACCGGACCAACGACCGCGTCCAGCCAACTGATCCATGCCATCGATCGCGACGGCCACATCTCCGCGTTCTACCGGGGTCTGGGCCGGGCGCAGGGTCTGGCGTTCGATGCCCGCGACAACCTGTACGTGGCCGCGTCGCTGCATGGGGAACGCGGCATTATCCGCATCACGCCCGCCGGCCACGCCAGCCTGGTGGTCTCAGGGGCGAACCTTGTGGGCCTGTGCCTGCTGCCCGGCGGACGCGCTGCGCTCGCCACCCGGGATGCGATCTACGAGGTGGAACTCGGAGCATGAGAATCGAACAGCCAGCGTACTTTTCTCCAGGCGCTGGCCGATCGCTCAAGTCCGAGCTCGCTCCGTCGCATCCTAAGCAAAGACATGATCGCCGAAATTATCGCTGCCGGCTCCGAGATGCTCACCCCCTTCCGGCAGGACACCAACTCTCTCTTCCTCACCGAGGGCCTCAACGACCTGGGCGTTCAGGTCGCTTTCAAGACCATCGTCGGCGACTCCCTCGCTCACCTCACCCTTGCCGCCAAGGTGGCGCTCAGCCGCGCCGACCTTGTCCTCTTCTCCGGCGGCCTGGGTCCGACCGAAGACGACAACACTCGAGAGGCCGCTGCCGCCGCGCTCGGGCTTGGACTGCATCGTGACGAGCAGTTGATGGAATCGCTGCGCCAGCGCTTCGCCGCCCGCAAAATGCCCATGCCCGCGAATAACGCCAAACAGGCGGACGTACTGGAGGGCGCCACCATTCTTGAGAATGCCAATGGCAGCGCCGCCGGGCAGCTGATCGATACGGTCCTCGATGGCAGTCGCCGGATTGTCCTTCTGCTGCCGGGGCCGCCGCGCGAGATCAAGCCCATGTTTACCAACCAGGTGAAGCCCCGGCTTGCCGCCATCCTGCCGTTAGGATTCCTGGCGCGCGGCCTGTTGCGCATGGCGCTCATCCCGGAATCGCTCGTCGACTCCCGCACCGCACCCATCTATCAGCGGTTCCCGGATATCGAGACGACCATCCTCGCCGGCTCGGGCGAGATCCAGCTCCACTTCCAATGCGCCAAGCCCACCCGGGCCGAGGCCGAGGCTCGCGTCGCCGATCTCTCTGCAGCTATCGAGCACGAGATGCAGGACGACATCTTCTCGGCGCACGGCGAGTCGCTCGAAGAGGTGGTCCTGCTGTTGCTCGGCCTGCGCCACTGGACTCTCGCCACCGCGGAAAGCTGCACTGGCGGTCTGCTCGCGGGTCGCCTTACCGGTGTGCCTGGCAGCTCGCGCTACTTCCTGGGCGGCGCGGTCGTCTACGCCGACCAGCTCAAGACTGTCTTTGCGGACGTGCCTGAGGAAATCATCGAGCGCGAGGGTCCCGTCTCCGAACCCGTCGCCCGCCTGCTCGCCGAAGGCATCCGCGCCCGCACCGGAGCTTCCATGGGCGTGGCCATCACCGGCATCGCCGGTCCCGGGCCCGGGACGGGCGCCGATGCGGAAAAGCCTGTCGGACTGGTCCACATCGGGCTGGCTGATCCCGACGACACCCAGGTCCGTACCCTGCACATTACGGGCGACCGCGAACGCATCCGCTTCTGGGCCACGCAGTACGCCCTCGAAATGATACGCCGCCATCTCCTTTAGCTGCCGTTTTGCCACGCTTTGGTGGTACACACCGGAGACTCCCGCAGCCACTCCGTCAAACCCTGATTTGCTCTAAACTCATTCGGAGACGCAATGAACCCGTGGCTGTTCACCATCCCGCTCGCGTATCTCCTCGGCTCGATTCCCTTCGGCTACCTGCTCGTACGCTTCTTCCGCAAGGAGGACATCCGCGCCATCGGCAGCGGAAACATTGGCGCCACCAACGTCGCCCGCTCCGGAGCCAGGGGCCTCGGCTTTCTTACCCTCCTGCTTGATCTCGCCAAGGCGTTCACCGCCGTATTCCTTGCGCAGCGCTTCGCCCCCGGCGTCTCGGACCTCGCTGTCACAGCAGCCGTGGCCGCCATCGTCGGTCACATGTTCCCTGTCTGGCTTGGCTTCCGCGGCGGCAAAGGCGTAGCCAGCGGCCTGGGAGTCTTTCTCGCCCTGGTGCCAATCGCAGCCCTCTGCATCCTCTCCGTCTTCGTCGTGGTCGTGCTGCTGACGCGTTACGTTTCGCTCGCGTCCATTCTCGCGGCCGCTTCCTTTCCTCTCTTCGGCTTCTATCTCGTCCGCCATCCCAGCCCGATCGTTCTCTGCGGCTTCCTCGTCATCCCGATTCTCATCTGCGCCAAACACCAGGCGAACATCCGTCGGCTGCTCGCCGGCACCGAGAGTCGCTTTGGCCAGAAGGCGGTTGCATGAGCCGCATCGCCGTGCTGGGTGCCGGAGCCTGGGGCACCGCGCTCACCCTCTCGCTTGCTCGCCGCGGAGGCCACGAGCTCACGCTGTGGTCGCATTCGCCGGCGCTCGCAGATCACCTTATCGAAACCGGGGAGAACCTCGCGTATCTCCCCGGTTTCATCCTGCCGACAGGCGTCCAGATCACCTCCGACCTTCCGCGCGCCATCTTTGAAGCCGATGTCCTGCTCTGCGTCACTCCGTCGCAGTACCTGCGTGAGACCATCACCCACATCGCTCCGCTCTTGACCCGCAACCAGATCATCCTCTCCGCGAGCAAGGGCATCGAAGAGGGCTCCTACCTGCGCATGACTCAGGTCCTTGCGTCCATCTGCGACAATCCCAGCGGCGTGCTCAGTGGACCTTCGTTCGCGCAGGAGGTTGCGGCTGGCCTGCCCACCGCCATCGTCCTCGCCTCATCCGACCTGGCCGTCGCGCAGACTCTTCAGCGCGACTTCAGCTCGCCCACCCTGCGGCCCTACACCAACGACGACGTGGCCGGCGTGGAGCTCGGCGGAGCGCTCAAGAATGTCATTGCACTCGCCAGCGGAGTCATTCACGGTCTCGGACTTGGCTCCAACACCTCGGCCGCACTCATCACGCGCGGAATCGCCGAGATCACCCGCCTCGCTGTCGCCTGCGGTGGCCGCCGGCAAACCTTGGCTGGTCTCGCCGGAGTCGGCGACCTCGTGCTCACCTGCACCGGGACGCTCAGCCGCAATCGCACCGTCGGCGTCGAACTCGGCAAAGGCCGCAAGCTGCCGGACATTCTCGCCGGCATGAACGGCAAGGTCGCCGAAGGCGTCCGCTCGACCGCGGCCGCGCTCGGTCTCGCCGCCCGCTATGAGGTCGAAATGCCCATCACCACGCAGATGGACCTGATCCTGCACCACCACAAACCCTCGCGCGACGCCATCCGCGACCTGATGGCTCGGCCCGGACGCGACGAGTAATTAGAGCTTTTCTCCTGTTGATGGGTCCTGGATGACTCCTGCGAGTGCCGTTTTCTTCGCTGGAAAACGGCGTGCCTACCCGTGGATTCGCGGGACCCGCACACAAAAAGAGGCGCTAGCTCGCGGAACGCCGTCCTTCCAGCGCATTCAGTTCCGCAAACACCTCAGCGTGGCTCATCCGGATCGCCGTGCCCGGAACGGTGAGCTCCTCGACCGGCATCCATCCACCCGCCTGCACCATCATCGTCTTGCGCAGCCGCGGATTCACCACCCAGATCGCACCCACACCCATAGCTATAAAGTCGTCGACCTTCTCCTGCAGGTCATCCATCCGGTCATCGGGCGAGAGCACCTCGATGCACAGCAGCGGCGGAATCGTCACGATCTCTTCGAATGCATCTTCCGACCTCATCAGCAGCACGTCCGGCACTCGGAACCGATTCCTCGCAACCTGAATACGAAGCTCACCGGCAACGCGAATGCCCCACTGTGCCTCGCGTCCACCGAAGAACTTGATGAAGAAGGTCTGCACCGTCGCATGCGATCCCGTTCCCACGTTCCGCTCCTTCACCTCGCCATCCACCCACTCACAGTCGGGCTGATAGCTCGTCTTCAGATACTCGTCGCGAGAGATCAGGATCGAAGTCGACATGCTGCCCCTTCCACGGTTGATGGTACTCGCTGCTCGGAACTGGCGGCGAAATGAGCTGTCTGCGCGAGAGTCAGGGTACCCTTGCCAGGTTTCATCGCATCTTAAACTGCATCATGAGCACCCAGGATCCCACTGCCGACTACCGAAAGTATCCCAAAGGCCCGAATTTTCTCCTCATCGTGGTCCTTTCTTCGGTCATTCTCGTCGTTCTCCTCGTCGCCGCCGTCTTCCTTGTAGGCGGCAGCGGCAAGAGCCTCGTCCCCCACAAACCCACACCCGAACCGAACTCCAGCGTGCAGCCACTGCTCCCGGCCCCGGCTGGCTCGAACGTCGGCTAGAGTGAATCTCCTGTGGGTGGATCGGGCGGCCTCGGAGTCAACGCAGTTCTCTACCACGGAATAACGGCACGCTGAAGCCTGCTACGCGACAGCGACAGGAGATTTGCTCCAGCCCAGTCCCGCCGACGCCTGCCGGCGAGCAGACCGGCAGCACATTGATAGACTGCCAGTAGTATGGCGTTCTCTTTTTTCGGCAAGCGGAATCAACCCCAGGAATCGGACCAGGCGCCGGCGGAGGTCGAAGAGCTGAAGGCCGAGGAGGCCGCGGCTCCGGCTGCCGAGCCGCCCCGCGGCGGCTTCTTCACGCGCATGAAGCAGGCGGTCTCGCGCACCCGCGAGACGCTCGCAGAGTCGCTCAACCAGGTTCTCGCGCTCACCCGCGAGGTCGATGAGACCACGCTCCAGAGCCTTGAACCTATCCTGCTCGCTGCCGACCTCGGCACCACCACTTCCGCCCTGGTGCTCGAACGCCTCCGCGAACGCGCCCTCCGCAAAGGTGTCGAAGGTTGCGGTATCGAAGGCGGCGAACAGCTCAAACACCTGCTCAAGCTTGAGCTGCAGGCTATCCTCGACAGCGTTGCTCGCCCCATCGTCCACCCCGAATCCGGCCCCGAAGTCATCATGATGGTGGGCGTCAACGGCACCGGAAAGACGACCACTTCGGGCAAGCTGGCCGCCCACTTCACCGGCCAGCATCGCTCCGTTCTGCTGTGCGCCGCAGACACCTTCCGCGCCGCCGCCATCGAGCAGCTTGAGGTGTGGGCACAGCGCTCCGAAGTGCAGATCGTCAAGACCAGGCAGGGCGGAGACCCATCCGCCGCCCTCTACGATGCCTGCGCTGCCGCCCGGGCTCGCAACACCGACATCGTCATCGTCGACACCGCCGGCCGTCTCCATACCAAATCCGACCTGATGAAGGAGCTGGACAAGATGCGCCGCACGGCCGAAAAGCTGATTCCCGGCGCGCCGCATCAGACGCTTCTGGTCATGGACGCGACCACCGGCCAGAACGGCTTGCAGCAGGCACGGCTGTTTACCGAAGCGGCCCGCGTCACCGGCATCGTGCTCACCAAGCTGGACGGAACCGCCAAGGGCGGCATCGTCCTTGCGATTGCAACTGAACTCAGCCTTCCGGTGGTCTACGCCGGCACCGGCGAAAAGCTCGAAGACATCCTGCCCTTCGACAGCAAGTCCTTCATCGACTCGCTCATCGACTGAAGCTCCACTATGGCTGAAGCCGATCCTGGTTCTGCTGCTCAAGGAGCGCCTGCAGCGGACTGAAAGGCGAAAAATGTCTTGCACGAGGGTTGGCGAAGCCGGTGCCTGACTCTCACCTGTCTTGCTCCGGGCCCCTCTGGGAACTTACGAAACCAACGCTTCCCTCGCGCTCACCGTTCCCGTTTCGGCCCCGCGTGCGGAATGGTCGGCGAAAGCCGCTCGATTTCCACGTTCCTCCTCCCCGCCAACGGTATTCTGGCCCCGGCGACAAGACCGGCAGCTTTACTCCTGCCCATCCCACTCCAGAGCGTGACGCCAATGCCCAGCCGAGCCTCCAAACACTCGCGAGCCGCGCCCGTCGCAAGCCGTCGAAAGCCTTACCTGCTTGCCCGCACCTTCGCCAATTCCCATATCCTGTCTCCCTCAGCCTCCTTTTTGCTCGATCTCATCCGCTTCACGGCCGCACTGATGGTCGTCGCCGCGCACCTGGGCCACCCGGAGTTCCACACCGGGTTCCGCGACCGCCAGCTGCTCGGCGATATCGCTGTGCCCATCTTCTTCGTACTCTCAGGCTTCGTCATCCGCTTCCTCACCCGCTCGCGCGAGCACACCCTGCTGGACTTCGCCATCGACCGCGCGGCCCGCATCTACTCGGTCGCCCTGCCCGCCATGGCGCTCACCCTGATCAGCGCGGCGCTGGTCTACCTTCTGGCGCCCCACTACTATCTGCACTTCTGGGCCGGCGTCTCCGACGATCCCGTCACCCGCATCGGGCTCAACCTGCTCTTCCTCAGCCAGTCTTGGGGACATAACACCATCCCCTTTGTCGATACGCCCTTCTGGTCGCTCAGCTACGAGTGCCTCTTCTACCTCGCCTACGCGCTTGCCTTCTTTCTTCGCGGCGCTCGGCGGGCCCTCGCGCTTTCGCTGTGGGCTGCCGTCGCCGGACCGCAGGTGCTGCTGCTCCTCCCCGCCTGGTGGTTTGGCTGCCTGGTCTACGATCTGCACCATGCGCTTCGCCATCACTTCGCAGCCCGGCTGCTTCGCCGGGTGACGGTGGCCGTCGCTGCGGCCGCAGTTGGCCTCTACGCGTGTGGACATCCCGCGCTCCTGACCCTCCCGGTGCGGGCCGTGATCGCGTTCTCCTCGCTGCCCAACCCGCTCCTGCTGCTCCACCAGCAACCCCGCCGCGCCACCCTCTTCGCCCTGGCCGTCGCCGCTCTGGCGGCGGTCGCCATGCTCCTGCTGCTCCTCATTGCAGATCTGGTGACCCTGACCGCCCGCAACCTCTGGGTCCGGCGCTTCCGCCATCTCGCGGATGGAACCTTTGCCATCTACCTCATGCATTGCCCCCTGCTGACCCTCGCCGCCACGCTCGGTTTTCTCCGCCCGCAGCGGACCGTTCTCGACCTCACCACCGCTGCGGCCATCTGCCTGCTGCTCGTCGCCGCCGCGCGCCCCTTCGATCGCTTCAAACTCACTCTCCGCGCCGGCTTGCGCCGGCTCGTGCCGCGCTGGCAGGGTCGGGTCGTGAGACTTACTCAGGAAAACCGCCCGGACCGGACCTTCCTTGCGCCGGAAAAGTGCCCTCCACCATAACGCACGCTAAGGGCCATTTCGCCCGTCCTGCACGGTGCTGTTCCACCCCTAAGTGTATTGCTTTGAAGAAGATAGGTAACCCGTGACGGGGGGGGGCATCACCTTACCCAAGCATCTTTCCCGTCTCCGCGCCGTCGCCCTGCGCACGCTCTTGTTTCCTCAGGTTGTAGTCCGTCAGAAAGCCTACGCCGATGGCGAACGGAATCGCCCCTGCAGCCGCTCCGCAGAGAATCGGCTTTGCTCCGAGAATGAACGCAAGCAGAAAAAAGAACGACGCAATGCCAATGCCGCTCGACATCAGGATCAGTGCCGTGGTCCGCGTGTTCGCCAGCTTCTCCGCGTAGGTCGCCACCGAGCGCTGTTCCTCATCCTCTCGCACGCTGCCCAGGATCGCCTCGATCTCGAGTGGCGGAACTCCGCGCGCCAGCAGCGCCATCCGCTGCTCCGCCTTCAACCGCCGGCTGTGTGCCTGGCTGAACGCTCCGGACACGATGGCTACGATCGCCACCGCAAACGCCCCCAGCGGAATCATGACTGCCGGGTTCATCAACATGGACTCCATCCCACACCTCCCTCTCTCTGCCGCCGTTAGACATGGCGGCAAGGTCAAAGTTTCAGTTGCCAGCCTGAAACTTCGAGCGCACCCTTTGGTCTAACCCAGTCACTTGCCCAGCCAGCTTACCTTCGAGCAGATCGTCCAGGAACACCAGCAGATGGTCTTCCGCACCTTGGTCCGCCTGGTTGGCCGGGAGCACCTGGAAGACCTGGCGCAGGACGTCTTCCTGCGCCTCTTTCGCGCGCTGCCTGGCTTCCGTGGCGAAGCGCAGATCTCGACCTACCTCTACCGCATCGCTGTCCATGTCGCACAGGACGAATGGAAGCGCCGCCAGCATGAGCGCCGCCACATCTCCATCTCCGCCGAAGAAGAAGACTGGGAGGCTCGGCTCGAACATCCTTCCCGCAACCCCGCCGAAGATCTCGAAGACCATGAGTTCGCTGCCCTCGTCGAGCAGCGTCTTCAACAACTCAGCCCGGTCGAGCGTAGCGTCATCGTGCTCTTTCACCAGGAAGACCTCAGCTACGAGCAGATCGCGGAGGCTCTTTCCCTCCCCATCAATACTGTTCGCACGCACCTTCACCGCGCCCGCAAAAAACTGCGTGCCTCCCTCCAGCCGGGCGCAAGAGACAACCGGGACGCGATAGCATCTCAGGAGAAGACACGATGAGCGACCTCCACGAAGTCCAAGCCCGGGACGAAGTCGAACCCCACGACGAACTCAGCCGCCGGCTCACGCGCGCGCTGGAGGCGGTTCCTGCCTTCACCGTCCCTGCGGGCTTTGCCGCCCGCACCGCCGCCGCAGCAGCCCGTCTGGCTCCCGCTCCGGCGCCGGCCCGATGTGCTGCGCTGGTCGCGCGCTTCGCCTTCGCCATCCTGACCCTCGCCATGCTTCTGCTCATTCCTCAGGCACGCGACCGGGCGAACTACACTCTGGCCCTTGAAACTCTACTTTCGCTCGAGTTTGTGGGTCTCACGATGTGGTTCAGTCTTCGGCCCCCGCTTTCCCGATAACAGAAAACCGCCTCTGACTCTGATACCTGCAACGTTGAGCGCTTTGTCCATGGATCCCTCCTTCATGCAGCTCGCGCTCGACCTTGCCCGGGCTACGGTCGGCCTCACGTCGCCCAATCCGCAGGTAGGCTGCGTACTGGTCCGCGACGGGCAGGTGCTCGGAGCAGGGGCCCACCTTTACGACCAGGTCGATCATGCCGAGATCGTCACCCTTAAGCAGGCTCGAGCCGCCGGCTACGACCCGCGCGACGCAACCGCATACGTGACGCTCGAACCCTGCAGCCATCACGGCCGCACCGGCCCCTGCGCCGACGCGCTCGTCGCCGCCGGCATCGCGCGTTGTGTGGTCGCCACCTCCGATCCGAACCCGGCAGTCTCCGGCCGCGGCCTGGCCCGGCTTCGCGCCGCCGGCATCGACGTGCGCGTCGGTGTGCTCGAAGCCGAGGCTCGCGAGATCAACTTCGCCTTCGCCTGCTCGATCACCTTGGAGCGCCCGTGCGTGACCATTAAAGCCGCGCTTTCGGTCGACGGCCTGCTTGCCCCGCCGCCCGCGCAACGCCTGCATACGGCACCGTTCTTTCTCACCGGCCTGGAAAGCCGCGCCGAGGTGCAGCAGCTTCGCCACGCATGCGATGCTGTGCTCTCCGGCATCGGTACCGTACTGGCCGACGATCCGCAGCTGACCGACCGCACCGGGCTCCCGCGCCGGCGCCCGTTGATGCGGGTCATCCTGGATTCCTCTCTGCGAACAGCTCGCACCTCCCGGCTGTTGAATCCATCCAACCAGGACGTCTGGTTCTTCTGCTCGGCCGAAGCCTCCCTCGATCGTGCCACCTCCCTCGAGAATGCCGGCGCAATGGTGACTCGTGTGGCTTCGCACGGTGCCGGATTGGACCTGCACGCGATCCTGGCGCACCTGCACCAGGCCAGTATTCGATCGGTTCTGCTGGAGGCAGGCTCCGAGCTTAATGGAGCATTTCTGCGGCAGCACCTGGTGGATCGAGCCATCCTCTACTACGCCGAAGCTGAGCTTGGCTCCGGCGCCGTTCCGTTCGCTCGCGACTACCCCGGCCCCTTCGCGCTCGAGCAATCCATAAAAGACGTACAGAAGAGGCAAGTGGGCGCCGACGTCTGCGTCTCCGGCCTGCTGCGTGATCCCTGGACCACATCGACCGGGAACCCGACGCCAAATCCGCTGGCCATCATCTAACCTTGCACCATGTTCACCGGACTGATCGAAGCCACCGGCACCATCGTCTCGCTGATTCCCGCGCCAGCCAGCGGCCCCACCCGCATTACCGTCACAGCGCCGTCGCTTGCGCCACGCTTGCGGACCGGCGATTCGATCGCAGTGTCCGGGGTCTGTCTCACCGCGCTCGAGATCACTGCAACGGAGTTCTCCGCCGATCTTGCTGAGGAGACCGTTCGCCGGACCCGGCTCGCTCAACTCACTCCCGGCGACCTGGTCAACCTGGAGCTGCCCACCCCGGCCGGGTCGCCGCTGGGCGGACACGTGGTGCAGGGCCATGTCGACGGGGTCGGCACCCTGCTGGCGCTCGATCCGCTCGACCCCGCTGATCCACACACGGACTGGCGGCTGCAGGTGCAGATTCCACCTGAACTAGCCCGCTATGTGGCTCCGCAAGGCTCCATCACGCTGGACGGCATCTCTCTGACGGTGGCAAAGCTGGCGGCCACCACGGTCTCGATCGCCATCATTCCGCACACCTACACGGCCACAAACATCCACACGCTGCGGCCAGGCTCGCCCGTCAATATTGAGGTCGACATCCTGGCCAAGTACGCGGAACGGCAGGCTGCGGCGGCGTCAGGCTGGAAGCTGACGGAGGATTATCTGCTCGCGAATGGGTATTGAATACGCGACGCCTTCAGCCTTGCGCAACGTCTCTAGATCAGGGCGCAGTGGCTCTTCCGGTCTGCGGCAAAGGAGTCTCATCGACCACCTTGTACTCCGGCGGCAGCGCGAAGAGGTTCGCGTCCGGCTCGCCCTGGTGGATCTCCGTCACCGAGACCAACTGCTCGCCGCTCCGCGGGTCGTCGTGGCGAATTGTCAGGTAAATGGACAGCGCGGGCGAGTACCAATAGTCGTCGGTGATGACCACCTCCTTGCCCGTCCCGCTGCGATCGGCCGGAACCGTGCGCGTCCGCCTCATGCCGCGCAGCGCAATCCCCTGAAAATTCTGCTCTCCGAGACCGGTATCCACGCGATCGGGGAGCGCCGGACCAGGCTCTGTGGGCCCGGGAGTGGTCGCCGGCGGATGATCCAGCGTGGTCTCGCGCACCAGGCGCCGCGCCGGATCAATGAAGGTGTTGAGCCTGCTGGACGGGTCGTACAGATGGGCTTCGAGCAGCCGGGGCTCGCCCTTGAAGCCTGCCGGCACCAGCAACCGGCGCTCGTTGTAGATGCGGCCGGAACTCTGGCGCGCGATGTGGTTGATGGTGGTGACGATATGTTCGCTGCCGTCGGGCAGCAGTTCGTGCGAGACGATCTGCACGGTCGCCGTAAACGGCGCGTTCGGCACCGGCGTCACGAAGATGCCGGGAATGTGAACCTGGGGCCCGCGATAATCGCGGCTGGGAACGGTCGCCGCCGGCTGGCCCGACCTGCCGGAGATGGTAGCTGTGGACTCGGCAACGATCTGCGCGTTGAGCAGGCTCGGCGATGAGCCGCCAACACACGCGACCAGGAGCACAAGGGATGAGAAAGCCAGACGCATCGGAAGCCTCTGCGCAACAGCTTAGCGCACAAGGCAGCCGGACATACCAGAAATCGCACCAAATGCCGCAGCGGAGATGGAATTACTTCCAGTCCAGATCGTACCGGCTGCTAGCGGCTGCACGTATACGACAGCCGATCGTTCCAAAACCCCTCGTAAGTGGGAAACGGCCGTCGGCGCACGCAGCCGGGCAGCTCTCGTACCCGGTCAACCACCTGAAAGAGCTCAGCGGAGAAGTAGGTCGTGCCTGGTATGCCGAGCATTCCCATCGTCTCGACCCGGCGCAACCAGCAGGCAGCTAAGCCCGGCTAAAAACAAAGCAGCGCGCATGGCAGGAAAACATACCATGCGCGCTGCTTGTGTTCTTCTGAAGGGTTTCGACGGAACCTAGCTCTGGCTCATGCTGTGCAGGAACTCGGAGTTATTGCGGGTCTTCTCCAGCCGGCTGGTCAGCAGCTCCATCGCCTCGGTGGGCGAGAGCGGATTCAATACCTTCCGCAGAATCCAGATGCGCTGCAGGTCATCCTTGGGAATCAGCAGTTCTTCCTTACGCGTACCGGAACGCTGGATGTCGATCGCCGGGAAGACGCGCTTATCGACCAGCTTGCGGTCCAGAATGACTTCCATGTTGCCGGTGCCCTTGAACTCCTCGAAGATGACCTCGTCCATACGCGAGCCGGTATCGACCAGCGCGGTGGCGATAATCGTCAGCGAACCACCCTCTTCGATATTGCGAGCCGCGCCAAAGAATCGCTTGGGGCGCTGCAGCGCATTCGAATCCACACCGCCCGAGAGCACCTTGCCCGAAGGCGGAACAATGGTGTTGTAGGCGCGGGCAAGACGCGTGATCGAGTCCAGCAGGATGACGACATCGCGCTTGTGCTCGACCAGGCGCTTGGCCTTCTCGATGACCATCTCGGCGACCTGCACGTGACGCGCGGCGGGTTCGTCAAACGTGCTCGAGATCACCTCGCCGCGCACCGATCGCTGCATGTCGGTCACTTCTTCCGGCCGCTCGTCGATCAGCAGGACGATCAGAACCACTTCCGGATGATTCGCAGTGATGGAGTTGGCGATCGATTGCAGCAGCATCGTCTTGCCAGTGCGCGGCGGCGCCACAATGAGGCCGCGCTGCCCCTTGCCGACCGGCGTCAACAGGTCCATCACGCGCCCGGAGATGTGCTCCCGCACCGTCTCCATCTTGATGCGCTCCTGCGCGTAAAGCGGCGTCAGGTTGTCGAACAGGATCTTGTTGCGGGTCTCTTCAGGCGACTCGAAGTTGATCGCCTCAATCTTTACCAGGGCAAAGTATTTCTCACCTTCATGCGGCGAACGCACGTTGCCGGAGATGGTATCGCCGGTCTTCAGGTCGAACTTGCGGATCTGTGAGGGTGAAACGTAGATGTCATCGGGTCCGGGCAGATAGTTGTAGTCGGGCGAGCGCAGGAAGCCATAGCCGTCCGGCAGGATTTCCAGTACGCCTTCGGCGAAGATGTGTCCTTCTTTTTCGCTCTGCGCCTGCAGAATCTTGAAGATCAGGTCCTGCTTGCGAAGGCCGCTGGTGCCGCCAATATCAAGCCCGCGCGCGAGTTTGCCCAACTCGGCGATATTATGCTCTTTCAGTTCGGAAATTGTCATGGGAGTGGTGTCTTTTCTTGGGTGGGGGGTTGGTGCAGGTGAGGAGATGGCGCAACAGGAAGGAAGACTCGGGCGCGGCTTCTGAGGCAGAAGGCAACGTGCTGGGGCCGGAGGGAGGTGCGGACTTTCTGCTGTGCGGGGGATTTGCTGGCTTGAGTGTACTACGGTTTTCGAACTGCGGAGATGCTAAAGCAGAGGAAATTGAACGAACCTGATCATGAATCTGAGTTTACGCCTCGCTCCAGGGAGTCAGCTTTGGGCGCGGGAAGTTCGGCGGAACTGCCGCGGGCCTAAGCCGCGCGGCGCTCCTGATGATCGGCAACGTGAATCTTCTCCACCTTCGCTTCAACCGCTCCGTCCATCGGAACGGTGTCCTTGAACCGGTCCAGCACCTCGTTGGTGGTGTCCTGCAGGCGGGTGTTTGGCTTGTGCAGCTTGCGGGTAGCCTTGGCGGCGAGCTGGCAGAGCTGGTAGCGATTGTTGACGTGAGTCAGTGCTCCAAAGATGAGGTCTGAGCGCATAATAATTTCTCCTTCTTCCTTCGTTAATGTGCGGAGCTCCGTGTCAGGCTCCGTCTCAATCCTTTGTGAATACCAGCTCGCGCCGCGGTTCCTGCGCCAGACGTTCAGCCAATACCCTGTTTTCCCCGGGGGCGTTGTGCCACCCTTCCCATACCATCCGCCCCGCTTGGGCGTGTAGAGACTGATGTGGCGGACAAGAAGCTCACTTCGTCCGCCAAAACGCTACCCTCTTAGACGCGAAAGAGCGGCTCAGGATGCCACTCAATCCAGATTTTGCAGCACAATCTACAGGAAATCACTTCTCTGAAGAAAAGCGCCTCGGGACCAAGTGCCCCAGCGATGCTCTTCTCAATCTATTTCTCCTCCCAGCGATCGGCTCCCCACCCACTGGAATCAAGCACGTAGAGACAACCCTTATGGAAGTTAGATGGTAGAAACCGCGGCGTCAATACATTTTTTCAGAATCGAACCCTCGCAGGTGTACAGAAAAAGGGATAGCGGAAGGATAAGGCCAGAATGGAACCTGAGCCCCTGACGGTGCACCGGACCATGAGAAAAGCCCCGCTTACGCCCAGTAGCTCCGGTCCAGCGTCCGGTACTGGATCGCCTCGGCGATATGCTTTACTGCGATCTCCGCGACACCTTCCAGATCGGCAATGGTGCGGGAGACCTTGAGAATGCGATCATGGGCACGCGCGCTGAGACCCTGCTGCTGCATCGCGCGCTCCAGGATCCGCTCCGCCTCGCTCGAAAGTTCACAGAAAACCCGCACCTGCTGGGTCGTCATCTGCGCGTTGGCATACACGGCGTACGAGGCGCTGCGTCCCGAAGGGCGGGTGCGCACCTGACCGTTGCGTGCCGCGGCCTCCACAAAGCGGGCGTGCTGCCGCTCCCGCGCCGCCATCACCCGCGTCCGTATCTCGGCGGAACCCTCCGCCGCCGACCCTCCGCGCAACTCCTTATACTGCACCGCCGGCACCTCGATATGAATGTCGATCCGGTCCAGCAGCGGCCCCGAAACCTTCGAAACATACCGCTGGATCATCGGGGGCGTGCAGTGGCAGTCGCGGCTCTTATCGTTGAAATACCCGCAGGGACACGGGTTCATGGCCGCCGCCAGCATGAAGCGCGCCGGGAAGCTGAGGCTCATCGATGCCCGCGCGATGGTGACCGTACCGTCTTCGAGCGGCTGCCGCAGCACCTCCAGCACGTTGCGCGGAAACTCCGGAAGCTCGTCGAGAAACAGCAGTCCGTTGTGCGCCAGAGACACCTCCCCCGGTCGCGGAACCGCCCCGCCGCCGATCAACCCCGCGTCGGAGATGGTGTGGTGCGGCGCGCGAAACGGACGATGCGTCACCAGCCCGTCGTCACCATTCAGCACGCCGGCGACGGAGTGGATCTTGGTCGTCTCCAGCGCTTCTTCAAACCTCAACGGTGCCAGGATCGAGGGCAAACGCTTGGCCAGCATGGTCTTGCCCGAGCCCGGCGGTCCGATCATCAGGATGTTATGGCCGCCGGCCGCCGCAACCTCCAGCGCCCGCTTCGCCACCTGCTGACCGCGAACGTCCTTGAAGTCATGCGCGAAAATCTGCAACTCCTCCAGCAGCTCCATGGACATCACGGTCAACGGCATTTGCGTCATCGAGCCCAGTGCCGCTGCATTCAGCAGGTCACGCACCTCCAGCAGGCTGCGCACCGGATAGACCTTCACCCCTTCAACGACAGCCGCCTCCCGTGCGTTGCCGGCAGGGATGACCAGGTTTTGAATGCCGCGCGCCTTCGCCGCAACCGCGATTGGCAGCATGCCATGCACCGAGCGCAGATTACCGTCGAGTCCGAGCTCTCCCACCAGCAGAAAGTTCGAAAGATCCTTGATGTGCAGGGCGCCATACGCACCCAGCAGGGCAATCGCGATAGGCAGGTCGAATCCGGATCCTTCCTTCTTCACGTCGGCCGGAGCCAGGTTGATGGTGATCCTGGTCGGTGGAATGTCAAAGCCGCTATGCCGGATGGCCGAGAGCACACGGTCCCGGCTCTCACGCACCGCCGCATCCGGCAGGCCGACGGTCGAAAAGTTCATCTTCTCGTTCACCACGCCGGAGAAGTCGACCTCGACATCGATGATATGGGCATCGATCCCGTATACCGCTGCGCTGAGTGCCTTGAAGAGCATGACGTGCGCCTGTTGATGCGTTGAGGCAGGATGTGAAGATTGCCCGACTATAGCATTTACACTCACCCATGCGATCCCGGGGCCAAGCCAGATCCTACTTCCCGTGAAGGATGCTCGATGCCACTCTCCCGCCTGTGCTTATCGAATCACCGTCTGCTTGTCCTCGCCGTCACGTTCGGCCTGGCGAGCGCCTCCGCACAAGACACTCCGCCCACGCCGCCCGACCCCGCCCAGAACCCCGACGCGCAGGTGGTTGAAGGTGCGCCCCCGGCACCGCTCACTCCGGAGCAGCTGAAGCAGCACGCCTGGGAGATGCTCTCCTCCTCGCAGGTGGACGTGAAGCATACAGACGTGCGCATCCAGGGCCTGGCTGCGCTTGGCCTGATGGGAAACAATCCGCGTTCGCTGCAGATGATCGGGGCCGCCATGACCGATCCGGATGTCGACGTGCGCACCGCGGCCGTCCTCGCCGCTGGACAGACCAAGGCGCCGGAGATCACCTCCGACATGCGCCGCCTGCTTGACGACAAGGAGCCGCAGGTTGCGTATGGCGCAGCCCTGTCGCTGTGGAAGCTGGGTGACCACTCCGGCGAAGACATCCTGATGGCGGTCATAGACGGAGAGCGCCGTGCGTCGGCCACGCTGATGAACGGCACCGAACACACCATCGACAAGGATCTTCACTCTCCCTCCACGCTGGCGAAGATCGGCGTCCTGCAGGGCGCCGGCATGCTGCTGGGACCGTTCGGCTTCGGCATCACCGCCTACGAGTACATCCACAGGAACGGCGGCGACTCGGCTCGTGTGAACGCCATCGAAGCCATCTCGCAGGAGAAGACAGAACCCATCCGGAAGGAGTTGCTGGGAGCGCTGGACGATAAGGATCCCAGCCTGCGCGCCGCCGCGGCCAAGGCGCTCGACAGCTACCACCAGCCGGATGTCTCGGCGGCCATCGCCAAGCTCTTCGACGATCCCAAGCAGCCCGTGCGGCTGACCTCGGCGGCCGCTTACCTCATCAGCACCGGCACCTCCGCCGCCAGTCCGGATCCCAACCAGAAGACCACGCGGCGTCCACGGTCGAGCGCGGCGAACCGGCACTGATACGGCTGTCGCCTTGTGCACCACCTACAATGAACCTGCGGCCTGTTACGCAGGAGCTCATGAACACAAGTCTCTTCGAACTCTTCAAGATCGGCATCGGACCCTCCAGCTCTCACACTGTGGGCCCGATGCGTGCGGCGCTTCGTTTCGTTCGCGAGCTTCCCAGCGTGGACGCTGTTGCCCGCGTGCAGGTGGAGCTCTTCGGCTCGCTCGCGCATACCGGCATCGGCCACGGCACGGACCGCGCCATCCTGCTCGGGCTCAGCGGCGAAGCCCCGGACACGATCGATCCCGCCAGCATTCAGCCCAGGCTCGATCAGATTCGCAGCCACGGCAGGCTCAGCCTGGGCGGCGCGCGGGAGATCGCATTCAACGAGCCCGGCGATCTTATCTTCCGTCGCGACCAGATGTATCCGCCGCATCCCGGGAACGCCGCATCGCACCCCAACGGCATGCGCTTCGCGGCCTTCGACCACGCGGGCAACCTGCTCTCGCAGAACACGTTTTACTCGGTCGGCGGCGGCTTTATCCTCTCCGCCGCCGAACTCGCGCCCGACCCCGAGGAGAAGCAGGCGCCCTCACGCACCGTTCCTCACCCGTTCTCGAGCGCGGCTCAACTGCTTTCAGTCGCCGAATCGAATCGGAACACGATCGCCGAGATTGTTCTTGCGAATGAAGTCGCCCTCTTATCCGCGGAGCTGCGTGGAGAAGCCACAATGCGCATCGCGCGACCCGTACTCCCATGTGCGGAGGATTCCGGCCTCGATCCGAAACTGCGGATCAAGAAGTCCATCCTCGCGCTGTGGCACACCATGCAGCAATGCACCGAACGCGGCATCGCCACCGAAGGCATTCTGCCGGGTGGACTCAACGTGCGCCGCCGCGCGCCGCGCCTGCACCAGCGCATCCTTGCGCTCGACCAGGGCACCGCCGCAAGCGGCAAGCCGCGCGACCCCCTCGCTCCGCTGGATTGGGTTTCGCTCTTCGCCATCGCCGTCAACGAAGAGAACGCGGCGGGCGGACGCGTCGTCACCGCCCCGACCAACGGCGCAGCCGGCGTCATCCCCGCCATCGCGCACTACTACATGCGTTTTATCGATACGGACCTCGCGCCTGCAGAGAAGGAAGCCGGCCTGATCCGCTACTTCCTGACTGCCGCAGCCATCGGCATTCTCTACAAGGAAAACGCCAGCATCTCGGGCGCCGAGGTCGGCTGCCAGGGCGAAGTCGGCGTCGCCTGCTCGATGGCCGCGGGTGGCCTGGTCGCCGCGCTCCACGGCAGCAACGCCCAGGTGGAACACGCCGCCGAGATCGCCATGGAGCACAACCTCGGCATGACCTGCGACCCCATCGGCGGCCTGGTCCAGATCCCCTGCATCGAGCGCAACGCCATGGGCGCGGTCAAGGCCGTCAACGCCTGCCGCATGGCCATGCACGAGACCGAAGGCCACAAGCTCTCGCTCGACCAGGTGATCGAAACCATGTACCGCACCGGCATGGACATGCAGTCGCGCTACAAGGAGACCAGCCAGGCCGGCCTTGCCCTGAACATTATCGAGTGCTGAGCCAGCGTCCTGCGAAGATGCTTCCGGCAGCTTCGCAGCCAAGGTTCAAACTCGTTATCATGTGCCTCCCTGTGGCAGTTTGGACATATTGCTATCGCATGATGACGTGTGTCCAGGCTCCGCCTCGACAGCTTGATTCCGACTGCGCTTCGAGACTTTGTAGAGGATGACGAAGAGCAACTCGGTGCAGTAAAAGAAGCGGACGAGCCGTTTACCGCGATGAATTCCTGCCACACAAAATCGCTATCTTCCGCGAGCGTTTCGCCAGGCGGTGAGGATCATCTGGCCGGACCGCGCCATTGCGGAACTGGGCCGGATCGCAGACTCCATCGCGAAGGGCAATCCGGATGCCGCGGAGCGTGTCGCCTCGATCATCTTCCACCGGGTGATGTCGCTTTGCTCGATGCCTAAACGAGCGACACCTGGCCGCATTTCCTTAACCCGGGCATCGCTTGTCCTACCCTGGCTGTACTTCATCGTCTACCGGATTGTGGGTGAGCAAATTAGCATTCCTTCCATCCGCCACAACGTCTCGGCATTGACCCGACCTGAGTTCGACTCGGCGACTCCGCTTCTTCGTCATTGCTGCGCACGCTCCACCGCCAGCGCCACCGAATTCCCGCCGCCCAGGCACAGCGCCGCCACCCCCTTGTTCGCATCACTCCGCATCATCTCGTGGATCAGTGTCACCAGCACCCTCGCACCGCTGGCCCCGATCGGATGCCCGATCGCCACCGCGCCTCCATTCACGTTCACCTTCGACAGATCCAGCCCAAGCTCCTTTGTCACTCCCAGAGCCTGCACGCTGAAGGCTTCATTGAGCTCGTACAAGTCCACCTCATCCTTGCTCCAGCCGGCCTTCTGCAACACTCTCTGCACCCCCAGCACCGGAGCCAGCATCACCCATCTCGGCGCGACTCCGCTCATCGCCTGCGCCTTGATATGCACCAGCGGCTTCAGTCCCAATTCAGCGGCCTTGGCTGCCGACGCCAGCACCAGCGCAGCCGCCGCATCGTTCACCCCAGGAGCGTTCCCCGCCGTCACCGTGCCATCCTTCTTGAAGGCCGGCTTCAATGCCGCGAGCGTATCGAGCGATGCATCTTCGCGTACGCTCTCGTCACGATCGAAGACCGTTACTGCACCCTTTTTTCCTGGAACGTTGACCGGCACCACCTCCGCCGTGAATCTCCCTTCACGCCAGGCGGCCGCGGCTCTGCGATGCGACTCGAGCGCATACGCGTCCTGCTGTTCGCGCGTGATGCCATGCTTCTCGGCGACCAGTTCGCCCGTCATCCCCATGTGCTGGTTGTCGCACGCGCACCACAGCCCGTCATGAACCATCGAGTCCACAACCTTCTGATCGCCCATCCGGTATCCCTGCCGAGCCTTCGGCAGCAGGTACGGCGCGTTCGACATCGACTCCATTCCGCCCGCAACCACGATCTCCGCATCGCCCTCGAGGATCGCTTGCGCCCCCAGCGCCACTGCCTTCAATCCGCTGCCGCACACCATGTTGATGGTCAGCGCCGCAACCGTCTCCGCGAGTCCGCCGCGCAGCGCGGCCTGGCGCGCCGGGTTCTGTCCCAGCCCGGCCGGCAGCACGCAGCCCATGATGCATTCGTCCACAACGTCCGCGTGAACACCTGCGCGGACGACCGCCTCGCGCACAACGATCGCGCCCAGTTCGGTCGCACTCAACTCACTCAGCCCACCCTGAAACTTTCCCACCGCGGTTCGCACCGCGCTCACGATCACCACATCCGTCATTCGCGTCCCCCAGCAATGCCCCTGCGACGCCGTAGTATACGTCTCATGCTGGATCAGTCGACAGCCGCGCCTCCTGCTGTCGCTCCGTGGCCCATACGCTGGCGCTGATAGGCTTTCTGGTCGTGACTGCGATCCTCGCGCGATTGCGCATTGCAGCGCCACCCTGCACGTCTTCGCAACAGGCTCCGCTACAGCTCCACCATCACCCGGAGTAGCTTCTGCTTGGCTCGGTGCTTGCCGGCGCTCTTCGGCTGCCTTCATCTCTACGAACGCGCCGCCGCCGTCCTTGCACTCGCCGCGCTTGGCATCCTTTACGGCCGGGGTGCTCACCGGATGAAGGGAGATCTTCGCGGCCTCATCATCGCCCGTACCCTGCAGGACTTCCTGGACGCCTGCCTTGCTCTCACGAGACCCTTCCTGAAGCCGCCGCGACATCACCCATAGCGGGCATGTGAAGCACAATCGGGGAAAGAAAACTCCGCCGTTCTCGTTTTTCTCTTGACACTTATTTTCCCTGAATCTATACCTTCGTTAGCTGCTTGAAGCATTCAGGCAACGGGCTGGGAGAATAGGCAAAACGCAGTCGCAAAGCGGTCCGCTTCGAAGGCAAACGAAGCGCACAAAAACCAGAAGGGGACGCCTTAAAGGCGTCCCCTTCTTTCGTTCCGCAACTATATCAATTCGACGGCGCCGCCATCGGCTGCACCGCACCCTTCGGAGTCGAAAGATACCCTGAAATCTGGTTCTTCGAGATGTTGTTCACCACAATCTCGTAGAGCACCGGATCCTTGCCGGTGTAGAACTGCACCGGCTCGTCCAGGCTTTTGTCCTTCTTCTCGATGTTGCGGTCGTCCGCGCTCACCATCAGCGTGTAGCGCGAGTGCTTGTCATCCACCTTCTTGGCCTGCAGCTTGATGGTCGAGAGCAAGGTCGGCTTGGCGCCCTTCTGCAGCGTGAACTCGTAGTAGTTGCGATCGCCCTTATGCTTCAGTATCTCCAGCTCGTCGTGCGTCTTTGCAATCAGCCCGCTCATCACGCCCGCATCGCCGATCGTGCGCTGCAACTGCGCCTTGGTGTCGGCCAGGTCGCTCTGCGTAGCCGCGATGCTTGCCTTCGCGCCCCCTACATCGGTCTTCACGCTGGAGACATCCGTCTGCACCGCGCCCAACTTTGCCTCCGCGGCCTGCTCCTCCGCGGCTAGCTTGGCTGTCTTCTCACTCTGCGCCCGCACTGCCATCAACTGGGCTGCCTGCGCATTCATCAGCGCCTGCGTCCGAGCCTCGACCTGCTTCTGGGTCAGGCCAACACTCTGCCCCAGCGTCTCGGTCGTCGCCCGCAGCCGGTCGCTCAGCGCCTGCTGCTGCTCCGCCAACTGCGTGTTCTTCTGTTCTGCAGCAGCCAGCTTCTGTTCGGCAACCGACAGGTGATTGCTTAACCCGTAGCACCACACCAGCGCTGCAATCGCCAGCACCAGGGTGACCGCCAGCGCGACCAGCAGCTTGCCCGATACGTCCCTCGCTTCACTGCCCACTGTCCCCTCACTCATCGCACTCTCCTTGTGCTGCAATCTTGAAGTTACGCTATGGCAAATCACCCGTGCGTGTACAGGCAGGCTTCGCACCCCCGAATCGCTCTCCAGTAACAGGTGACCTGCTCTATGGACGATACGAGTGGATAACAGTTTCGCTTGGCTGGCAAGCTTCGCATCGCGGTCGGCCACATAAAATAGCTAGGTGGCTTCTCCGGAATTCCTCATCGCCGGCGCCGGCGTCATCGGCCTCTCGCTCGCACTCGAACTCGATCGCCGCGGCTCTTCGGTGACCGTCCTCGATACCGGAAGAGCGATGCAGCAGACCAGTTCCGCCGCGGCAGGCATGCTCGCCGTGCACGACCCTTTGAATCCTCCCGAGCTGTTGCCGCTGGCCCAGCTCAGTGCTGCGCTCTATCCCGCTTACCTCGACCGCATCGCGGAGCTTTGCGGGTCGATCGTTCCTTTTCAGACTTCGGCAACACTCGAATCCGGAGAGCTCGAAGGTTCTTTACCAGATCCGCGTGAATTGGTTCCGCAGCTCGATCCGCAAGGCCAGTCTTTTCATCTGCTGGCAGAGCACTCGGTCGACCCGCGCCAGCTCGCCGGCGCGCTGCTCGCCGCGGTGCGTCGCACGCGCATCAACCTGCGCGAGCAGACCTCGCTCGTGCGCCTCGCAACCACGCCGGCAACGGTTCGCGTCCAGTCCTCCGCCGGCCCGCTCGAAGCCTCCACCGTGATCGACTGTATGGGCGCATGGTCACCTGCACCCATCGCGCCGCGCAAGGGACAGATGCTGGCGGTGCGCATGCCGGCTGAGCTTGACCTCGCATGCGTCGTCCGCACACCGGAGGTGTACATCGTCCCGCGCACCGACGGGCCCGATGCCGGCCGCGCCATCATCGGAGCCACTCTTGAAGATGCGGGATTCGACCTGACCGTGCACGCGGCGGACATCCTCACGCTCAATGCGAAGGCCATCAGGCTGATTCCGGCGCTGGCTGACGCCGAGTTCCTGGAGTCCTGGTCGGGCCTGCGGCCGGCGACGGCGGATGGTCTGCCAATGCTCGGCCCGGCGCCCGCCCAGCCACGCTATGTGCTGGCAAACGGCCACTTCCGCAACGGCATTCTGCTGGCGCCCGCAACTGCCCATGTGATCGCTCAGCTGCTCTGCGGAGAGACACCCCTCCTTGATCTCACTCCGTTCAATCCGGCGCGCTTTTAGATGCCCGCAGACCGCGTCAACCCGCCGTTCGCGCCTGGCCGCCGATAACCGCCCAGCAGGTTCAGTGATCGTGACAATGCTTTCTCCGCTGCGCTACAGTCGAAGGTACTTTCTGCAGCGCGGAGAACGCATCATGTCCACAGCCGTCGCACCCAAGGGCCTTGAAGGCATCGTCGCCACGACCTCTTCGATTTGCTATATCGATGGCGACGCCGGCGTCCTCTCCTATCGCGGCATCGACATCCATGAGTTAGCCGCCAACTCCAACTTTGAAGAGACCACCTACCTGCTGTGGAATGGACGGCTGCCCACCTCCGAAGAGCTCTCCGCGTTCTCGGCGGAGCTCGCCGCCGCGCGAACGCTGCCGCCCGCCGTCGTCAATCTGCTGAAGTCCGTCCCCAGCTCGGCGACACCGATGGAGGTGCTGCGCACCGCGGTTTCGCTGCTCTCCCTCTACGACCCGGACGAGGAGGACTCCAGCCACGCCGCCAACCTGCGCAAGGCCTTCCGGCTTACCGCGCAGATCAGCATGATCGTCGCCATCTTCGACCGCATCCGCAAAGAGAAGGACGTGGTCGAGGCCGATTCCGGCCTGTCGCACGCCGGCAACTTCCTCTGGATGCTCAATGGAGAGAAGCCGTCGGTGACCGCAACCCGCGCCTTCGATATCGCGCTGATCCTGCACGCCGACCACGAACTGAACGCCAGCACCTTCGCCGCGCGAGTGATCGCGGCGACGCTCTCCGACATGCACTCCGCCATCACCGGCGCGATCGGCGCGCTCAAGGGTCCGCTGCACGGCGGCGCCAATGAAGCGACGATGCGGCTGCTCTTCGCCATCGATGAGTCCGGCGAGGATCCGGTCGAGCACGTACGCCGGATGTTTGCCGCGCGGCAGAAGATCTCCGGCTTCGGTCACCGCGTCTACCACACCGAAGATCCACGCGCGACGCACCTGCGACGCATGTCTGAAGAACTGGGCATGGCGGCCGGCAATACCAAGTGGTTCGACATGTCGCGCAAGATCGAGCAGTTCGTCAAGGCGGAGAAGAAGTTGAACGCGAACGTCGATTTCTACTCGGCCAGCACCTACACCACGCTCGGCATCGACATCGACCTGTTCACTCCGATCTTCGCCGTTTCGAGAATTGCCGGGTGGGCCGCCCACGTGATGGAGCAGCACGATGACAACCGGCTGATCCGGCCGCGGGCGGATTACACCGGGCCGACGTATCCCTCGGCTTACGTCGACATGGAAGATCGCCGCCCAGGCGAATCGGGCAGTTCGGAGACGGCGTAAACTGACTGGGTGAACCGGATTTACCTGGATGCGAACGCGACGACACCTCTGCTTCCCGGGGTGTTCGACGCGATGCGTCCATTTCTGCTCGACCAGTTCGGCAACGCCAGCTCCATCCATCAGCCGGGCCAGCATGCCCGTGCGGCGGTCGACCAGGCACGCGAAGCGGTGGCACGGCTGCTGCACTGCCGGGCGTCCGAGATCGTGTTTACCTCGGGCGGCACGGAGAGCGACAACCTCGCGCTCTTCGGCGTCCTCAAGCCGGGCGATCATCTGATCACAAGCCGGATTGAGCATCACGCCGTGCTGCATGCGGCAGAGGCGCTGGAGCAGCGCGGCGTCGACGTGACGTACCTGCCTTGCGATGGCGCGGGCATGGTTTCGCCGGAGTCGCTGGCGCAGGCGCTGCGGGCTCATACACGGCTGGTCTCGCTCATGCTGGCCAATAACGAGACCGGCGCCATTCAGCCGATCGCGGAGATGGCGAGCATCGCGAAGGCGCATGGCGCGCTCTTCCATACCGATGCGGTGCAGGCGGCGGGCAAGCTGCCGATCGACCTGAGTACAAAGGGCGCACTCGCGCAGGTGGACCTGCTGAGTGTCTCCGGGCACAAGATGTATGCGCCGCAGGGAACCGGCGTGCTGTTTGTGCGCCGCAACGTACGGCTGGCACCGCTCTTCCATGGCGGCACCCATGAGCGGCAGCGGCGCGCCGGCACGGAGAATGTCGCCGGGATCGTGGCGCTGGGTAAAGCCGCGGAGCTGGCGCAGGCGTGGCTGAGCGACGGCAGCGGCGCCGCGGAGCTGGCCAGGCTGCGAGATCGCCTGGAGCGGACGTTGCTGGCGCGGATTCCTGAATCCGGCGTCAATGGTGCCGGCGCCGAGCGCACGCCCAACACCGCCAACCTTTACTTCGACCATGTGGAGGCGGAGGCGCTGGTGATTGCGCTGGACCTGAAGGGGATCTCGGTATCGGGCGGGTCGGCGTGTCAGTCCGGCGCGACTGAGCCCTCGCATGTGCTGACGGCGATGGGGCTGGCGCCCGCTCGGGCGCGGGCGAGTGTGCGCTTCTCGCTGTCGCGGCTGAACACGGCGGAGGAGATCGAGCGTGCGCTGACGGTGGTTCCGGAGGCAGTGGAGCGGCTGCGCTCGCTCTCGCCGGCGTGGAAGCAGGCGGCCGCTCTGGCTGCTGTGTAGCAAGATCGAGGAGTCTGCGAGGGTCTACCCCTCCCCCCTGCCACTTGTTACCTATGTTATTCAACGCATGGCACTTACCTGTGGTACAAGACACGGTTCGAGAACCACTTCGGTTGCACTATTTTCAGGGCACCCACTTATTTCGAGCGCGGCCGATCGCCGCCGAATCGGAGCCTCACGCACGCACATCGAATGGATGTGAAACAGCAAAGCTCATTGCGGCTGTCGGTGCTCGACCAGTCTCCGGTCGCGAGCGGGTCGACGCCGTCGCAGGCGTTGCGGAACTCGGTGGCGCTGGCGCAGCATGTGGAGGCGCTCGGTTTCCGGCGGTTCTGGATGTCGGAGCACCATGCGATGGACCTGCTGGCGTGCACGGCGCCCGAGATCATGCTGGCGCGAATCGGCGCCGAGACCTCGACCATCCGGCTGGGCTCCGGCGGCATCATGCTGCCGCATTACACGCCGCTGAAGGTGGCGGAGACCTTTCGCACGCTTCATGCGCTGTATCCCGGGCGTATCGATCTGGGAATCGGGCGCGCTCCGGGCGGTGGTCCGATCGAGGCGACGGCGCTGCGCCGATATCGCGGCACGCCGGCGGGGGCGCTGCAGCACGACGACTTTCCCGACCAGCTTGCGGAGCTGATCGCGTTTCTGCATGGCGGCTTTCCCGAGGCGCATCCGTTCTCGCGGGTGCGGGTGTCTCCGGATGCGCCGGGCAGCCCGGATGTGTGGCTGCTGGGTTCGAGCCTGTGGAGCGCGCAGGCGGCGGCGGAGTTTGGCCTTCCGTATGCCTTCGCGCACTTCTTCTCGGGCGAGTCGACGCGGCATGCGATGGAGCACTACCGGGAGAACTTCCAGCCAAACCCGGAGTTGCGGGAGCAGGAGCGCACAGCGCCCGAGGCGATGGCCGCGGTCGGCGTGCTCTGCGCCGAGACTCAAGCCGAGGCCGACCGGCTGATGCAGTCGGTGCGGCTGCTTCAGCTTCGCATCCGGCAGAACGACCGGCGTCCGGTGGCCTCGCCGGCGGAGGCGGCGGCGGAGCTATCGGGTTACGGGCCGGCGGAGCGTGAGCGCACCGAATTTCCCCGGTACTTTGCCGGCACTCCGGACAAGGTGCGTGCGGGGCTGATGGAGATGTCGGCCAGGCTGAAGATCGGGGAGTTCGTGGTGAACACGATTACGCACGATCCAGCCGCACGGCTGCGCAGCTACACGCTGTTGAGCGAGGCGTTCGCGCTGCCGGCCGAGGTGCAGGCGGCTTAGCGGCCCGGACAGGCTGCGAAGAACAACGAAGAACGTACATGCGTCATTCGAGCGGCGAGGTGGACCGATTTGTCGGCCGGATGCGCGATATCTGCCGAGACCTGCTTTTCAGGAGCTCTGATCTTCCTTTCCCGATCCGGAAGGCATTTCGAAGCCATCGAGGAACACAAGACTCCCTGCAGACACTGCCTCGTGGCGCAGGTGTTTCACCGACGCATATTCGGGCGATGCATACCAGGTCTCCGCTGCCGCGAGGGAGGGAAACTCAAGGATGGTTACGAGCTTGGCCGGAAGTGAGCCTTCCCGGACATCCGCGATACTGGCCGCCACGAGCACCTTGCCACCATTTGCCAAAATGGTCGGCGCGCCACCTTGACGGTAGCGGCCAAATTTGCCGGCATCGTTCACGTTGAACTGAAGTAACGCGTAAGCTTTCGGCATAGTTTTTTCCTCCCCCTCAGGATGGGGTTTGTTGCCGGGGTTCTCCCTCAATCCAGAATTGAACGATTGTATCTCTCCCCCTGGCTCCCGGTGAGGCAGTGCGGGCAGCGGCCTCGGGGCTATGCAGCTTTCCCTAAGTCAATGGAACACTTGCATGGTGAGTCTGAAGTTTGTGCCTTCATGGTGCCGGCTTTTTCAGCGCTCAAGCTGGTCGCCACACCGTTGCCGGGTCTGCGCCCGGGCTGTGATGTCGCGGGTCTTCGTCCCTGAGACAACGCAATGAACTTCTGACTCGAGACACCAGTGTTCTGTCTCACAGGATCCTTTTCCGGGACAGGGAACTTTTATCGGATGGGCGAACCACCAGTTTTCTGGTGGCTTTGCAAGCACGAGGGGGGGCCCGCTCACACGTTGCGGAGCGAACGTTTGATCCGGCGCGCCAGGCTCATGGCCTGACGGATACCGGGGATCAGCTCGAAGCGGCGGACGCTGATGTCGCTGCGGGAGGAGCGTTGCCGCGCCAGCACCGGCTGGGCGAGCAGGGTGAGGAACTCCGGGCGGGCGGCGCGGAACATGGTGAGCGCGCCGTCGACTGGCATGGGGCCGCCGACGGGATGGCCGCCGGGGCGGGTAAGGCAGGCTTCCAGGTAGTCGATCAGCGGCGCGAGCACGGGGCGGTTGACGGCGTAGAGAACGGTGGTCTGGACCGGGCCGTCGTACTCGACCCAGCCGGGCGCTGCGCCGGGCTTCATGCCCTCCGGCGGCGGAACGATGTGGCCGAAGTAGGCGAAGTGCCAGGCGCGGGTGCGGAGCGCGGCGGCTAAGTCTGCAATGCGGCTGAGGTCGCGGGAGAGCACCTCGCAGTCGTCTTCCATCACCAGCAGGCTGTCGACGCCGCGGTCGCGGGCGTCGCGGAGGATGTCGAGGTGGCTGCGGAAGCAGCCGTGGGTGCCCAGCGAGTCGAACCCGCCGAGCGAGGTCATGCGGTCGGCGGCGTAGAGCTCGACCCTTCCGGGCGCGAAGTCCATGCCCAGGGCGTGGAGCTGCGCGGTGATCTCGCGCCGGCGGTCGGCGCGGTCGCGCAGGTTGATGACGCGGGTGAGAGCGAAGGCGTCGCTTAGCGGGGCCACGAGGCAGCAGATCTCCGGTTGCGGTGAGAGGACGTAGCTCGAGCCCTATTCATGCCATCTTCTCCTCGCAGAAGGCGCGAGTCGCAGAGAGGGGGCACCCATGCAGTTGTTCCCCGACGGGACAACGTCAACACCGGCCCGGTGAGGTGCGTCCTGCAGGAAGGAAGTGCTTGGGGCGCCTTTGCTCGCACGTCTCATTGCCGGAGGCGCGGGCAGCGATGCGGCCCCCGAGAGGTTGGGGCCGGCCCCTGACGCACACCACCCTTCCGCTACAGGTACCACGGAATATTGACCACGACGATGCGCTGGTTGCCGCGAACCAGCAGGAAGAGCTTGAGCACCTGGACGCGCTGGTTGTGCAGGAGGTTCTCCCACCAGTGGCGGACGACGAGCTCAGGCAGCAGCACGGCGACTTTGCGGCCGGGATTTTCGGCTTCGAGGCGCAGGATGTAGTCCATCAGCGGCGAGATGATGAAGCGGTAGTTGGAGTCGATGGTGACCAACTGGGGCGTGGGCAGCTCGGGTTTATCGCGCAGCGAGCTGAGGACGAGCGGCTCCCATTCCTCCTCGATGCCGTGGCCTTCGTCCTCGGAGTGGACGTGGACGACCTTGATGTCGCGCGACATGAGCAGGCCGAACCGCAGCGCCTTTTCGGAGATGCGATTCCAGCCGGCCATGGGAATGACGACCAGCGGCTGCTCGAGATTGGCCACATTGAGCGGAGCCATGTCGGACATCTCTTTGCGCACGCGGGTGTAGTGCTTCTTGACCGAGTGCATGAGCAGGATCAGCGTGGGCACAAGCAGCGCGGTGACCCATGCGCCGGCCATGAACTTGGAAGCGAGAACAATGATGGTGGTGACGCCCGTAGCCACGGCGCCGGTGCCGTTGACGAACATGTGCCAGCCCTGGTTCCTGTGGTCGCCCTGCTCCTTCTTCCAATGGACGACCATGCCGGCCTGGGAAAGGGTGAAGGCGAGAAAGGCGCCGATGGCGTAAAGCGGGATGAGCCTGTCGGTGACGCCGCCGAAGGCGATGAGGATCAGCGCGGTGAACCCGGTGAGGGCATAGACGCCGTGCGAGAAGAGCAGACGGCGGCCGCGCAGGATGAAGACGTGGGGCAGGTGATCCTGCATGGCGATGGCGCGGGTGAGGCGGGGGAAGTCGGCGAAGGCGGTATTTGCGCTGAGCGCGAGCGCCAGGAAGACCGAGCCCATGGTGATGAAGTAGAACCAGCTGCGGCCGAAGACGGCTTTCACCAGCAGGCTGAGCAGGCTCTGGTACTGGGGGTCTTCAGGCGACATGGCCATGATGCCGTAGTGCTTGGCCAGCCAGGAGGTGCCGAAGAGCAGGACGATGAGGATGCCGATGATGACGGTGAGGGTCATCTGAGCTTTTTTGGCGCGCGGCTCGCCGAAGGCCATGACGCCATTCGAGACGGCCTCTACGCCGGTCATGGCGGCGCATCCGCTGGAGAACGCCTTCATGATGAGCCAGACGAAGGCAAGGCCAGCGAAGTGGCCTTCCGCCGCGGTGGGCGGAGGCATTTGCGCGAGGGCCACGGGATGGCCGCCGGCGGCGATGGTCTTGTACACTCCGACGCCGACCAGGATGAGCAGCGTGCTGATGAAGAGGAAGGTGGGCAGAATGAAGGCGGCACCGGTATCTTTGACGCCGCGCAGGTTGACCAGGGCGAGGATGGCGAGGATCAGCAGGCAAAGCGGGAGCGTGTACGGGATGAGCCGGGACTCGACCGAGGTGACGGCGGTGACGCCGGCGGAGATGCCGACGGCCGCGGTAAGGATGTAGTCGATCATCAACGCAGCGGCGGCGAGCAGGCCCGCGCGCTCGCCCAGGTTCTCGGTGGCGACGGTGTAGCTTCCGCCGCCGTTGGGGTAAGCGGCAATGGTCTGGCGATAGCTGAAGAAGACGATCACCAGCAGGATGAGAATGGAGCTGATGATGGGGATGAGGTAATGAATCCCAAGCACGCCCAGCGGAATCAGGTAGAGCAGGGCTTGTTCCGGCCCATATGCGGCGCTGGTGAGTGCATCTAACCCGAAGATCGGGATCCCGGCTGCAACTCCAATGTGTTCTGCGCGCTCATCGCTGGTTGCGAGGGGCTTGCCAAAAATCCTGTCCTGAATCGCCATGTCGAGCTAAAGAATACACCTGTCAAGCGCAATCTCTGCGGCATGCTGGTGTTCGGTGAAGGCCCGCAGGTGCTGTGTTTGAAGATTTGCCGAACATGCTTGCAAAAAGTGCGATCTCTATTCCCTTCAAAGGCTATGGGCATTTACCCTTGTTTGCATGCCAACCCTGTTTGAGATCCCCCTCAAGACGATTGCCGGGCAGCCGACGACCCTGGAGCCGTTCAAGGGACATGTTCTGCTGATCGTCAACACCGCGTCGAAGTGCGGACTTACGCCGCAGTATGAAGGTCTCGAAAAGCTTTACGAAACCTACAAGCACTGCGGGTTTGATGTCCTCGGTTTTCCGTCGAATGACTTCGCGGGACAGGAGCCGGGGAGCAGCGAGGAAATTCAGAACTTCTGCACGACCAGTTTCAACATCACGTTCCCGCTGTTTGAGAAGGTGGTGGTGACGGGGCCGGAGAAGGCTCCTCTGTATCAGGAGTTGACCGCGGCGCAGCCGGTGGCAAAGGTTGCGGACCCCGAGTTCAAGAACAAGCTGCGCGGCTATGGATTGACGGTGCATGAGGCGCCGGAGCTGACGTGGAACTTCGAGAAGTTCCTGGTGAACCGGCGCGGCGAGGTCGTAGCGCGGTTCGCACCGGATACGCTGCCCACGGATCCGGCGCTGGTGCAGGCGATCGAACGCGAGTTGCCGCCGCTCGATGGCGGCGCAAACACGAACGCCTAGAGCTCGCCCGCTTCAGGCCGGTGGTCGATCCGCGCGCGGTTGTCAATCGGGCCAGCTTTCATGAGTGACACGTCGTTCATGCCAGGTGGATGCCAGCTTGCGGCGTTTCCCATGGAACGGGATCCTCCGTTGCCACCAGGATGCGGGGCTGCCGCAGGGCCAATCCTCCCCAGGTTTCCAAGACCATTCAACCCAAGAAAGAGCCTCCCAACTGATGCAGAAAATCTCTGTTGTGCTTGCCGCCGCTAGCCTGCTTCCCTTTTCCGCCGTGGCGCAAAAGACGCCGATCATGATTACGGCCGATCTTTCGGAAGCGCCGCGCCATCTTTATCACGCGGAGATCGATCTCCCGGTGAAGCCCGGGCCGGTCACGTTCATTACGCCGCAGTGGATTCCGGGAAACCACGCGCCGACCGGACCGGTGTCGCAGATCGTGGGCGTGGAGTTTACGGCGAACGGGGAGAAGCTGGCGTGGCGCCGGGATGACGTGAATCTGTACGAGTTTCACCTGGAGATTCCGAAGGGTGTGAGCAGCGTGCATGCGCACCTGGATTCGATCGTGGAGTCGCGGGTGTCGAAGGAGCTGGCGTGCCTGGAGTGGGAGCGGCTGATGCTCTATCCAACGCACATTCCGGTCAAGGACATTGCCATCCAGCCGAGCGTCACGGTGCCTGCGGGCTGGGGCATCGGGACCGCGCTGACGCCTACCGGGACGGGCGCACCACCGCCGACGACCGGCATCCTCGAGGACGATCATCATCCGACGCCGGGCGCGACCACCACGCACTATGCGGAAACGACGGTCGAGCAGTTGGAGGATTCGCCGGTGATCACGGGCAAGTACTTCCACGAGTTCCCGCTGGCTCCGGAGGTCACGCCGAAGCACTTTATCGACGTGGTATCGGACCAGCCGGAAGACTCGAACCTTCGGCCGGAGCTGCTGGCGGAGATTTCGAACCTGGTGCGCGAGGCGGGCGCGGCGTATGCCTCGCATCACTACAACGTGTACCACTTCCTGCTGACGCTCTCGGATGTGGCGGGCGGCGAGGGGCTGGAGCATGGGCAGTCTTCGGACAACGGGATTGGCGAAAAGGGATTTTCGGATGCGATGCATCAGCTTCCGGAGTCGGACCTGCTCTCGCACGAGTTTACGCACTCCTGGAACGGCAAGTATCGCCGGCCGGAGAAGCTGTATGAGCCGGACTTCGCAACCCCGCAGCAGGGACAGTTACTGTGGGTCTACGAGGGTATGACGCAGTACATGGGCAACGTGCTGGCGGCGCGTTCGGGCCTGAAGACGCAGGCGCAGTATCGCGACATGCTGGCGCTCTCGGCGGCCTCGCTCGACAACGAAACAGGCCGAAACTGGCGTTCGACCGAGGATACGGCGATCGCGAGTTCGGTGGACCGGCACCCGGTGCTGTGGGCGAACTGGGAACGCGGCCAGGCGTACTACCAGGAAGGCGAGCTGCTGTGGCTGGACGCGGACACGCTGATCCGGGAGAAGACCGGTGGGAAGAAGTCGCTGACCGATTTTCAGCACATCTTCCTGGGTAAGGGCGGGGATACGGGTCCGCTGATCGTGCCATACGACCGGGCGGAGCTGATCCGGGACCTGAACCAGGTGATGACCTACGACTGGGCGGGCTTTCTGCACCAGCACATCGACCTGGCGGAGCCGCATGCGGACTTTGACGGGATCAAGCGCGGCGGATACGAGGTGGTGTACACCGACAAGCCGAACGCCGCGGAGCGTCTGTTTGCGGCGCTGGGCGGACGCCGGGCCGGAGCGGTGGACGTGTGGTATTCGCTCGGGTTCCGGGTGGCTGGCGACGGAACTGTGGGGGATGTGCGGTGGAACGGTCCGGCGGACAAGGCTCAGCTGGCGCCGGGGATGAAGATTATCGGGGTGAACGGGCAGTTGTTCTCGGGCGATGCTCTGAAGCAGGCGATCGACGACGCGAAGGGCACGAGCAAGCCGATCCACCTGATCACCGCGCAGGAGAGCGACCTGGGGACGGTCGATATCGACTATCACGACGGGCAGCGGTATCCGGCGCTGAAGCGGATGGAGGGACAGGCGGATCTGCTGGACGAGATTACCAAGCCACTGAGTCCGGCGACGGTTCTGCCGAAGGCGGAGGAGAAATCGAGCAATTAGGCCATACCCGTCGATTAAGATGCAAAGTATTCAAAGCAAACGGCTTGAAGTGAGACTCCGGAGACCGCTTGCATCAAGAGTTGTGCTTAAGTTCAAGACAAAATCGGAGCGCCCGCGGCCATCGCTGCGGGCGCTTTCGTGTTTCCGGAAGCCTCCGCGGGAGGCGAGGAAGGCGGATATCGTGAGTTAAGAGTTCAGAGTGATCCAGTTAAGAGTCAAGCTATCTGGAATCAAGCTATTTAGAGTCAAGCTATCTGGAGTCAAGCTGTCTGGAGTCAAAGCTATCTGGAGTCAAGCTGTGAACTTTAGGGTGGGGGCATGGCAATCGACTACAACCACATTGCCGGGAAGAATCTGGACCGCATCGCGGCGATATCGGATGGGATCTTCGCGGTAGCGATGACGCTGCTGGTGCTGGATCTGAAGACGCCGGCGCGGCAGGCAGTTCAAATTAACGACCAGGCGGCGCGTAAGTGCTACGGCAGGGTGCTCCCCGGGCGGGCGCGGGAGCAAGGGGGGTTGAGCGCGAGGGCTCCCTCTACACTCGCAGACATTCGACCTAGCCCAGGCGGGCGCGGTTGACGGTCTGGCGGAAGTCGGCGCCCTGCATGTCGACCACCACGCACATCTCCTGCAGGCGGCTTCGCATGCGCTCGCCGATGCGATCTCCGAGGGTTTCGCGCGCTGCGGCAAGCCTGGCGTCGGAGGAGAGGCTGGTGGCAAGATTCAGACCGATCGGGGGCAAGTTCGGCAAGTTCGTCGTGATGATGGTGAGCTTGCGATCGTTGTAGCGTTTGTTGAGGATGTGAGACACCGTGTCCCACACCCATTCGGTGGGCTTTGTCGCCCCCAGTTCGTCGATCACCAGCACTTCGGCCTTGAATACTGGAGCGAGCACTTCGAGTTCTGTAGCTTGCACGTGTTTGTTGTAGCTGTTCTGAATTTTTTTGAGCAGTTCCTGGTATTCATAAAAGACCCCGTTGACGCCGCGCTGCTCGATGAGGGCTTTCAGTATTGCGACCGCGAGGTGGGTCTTGCCGACCCCGATGGAGCCGGTGAAGAGAATGCCGGTCTCAGTGGATCCGGGCGCGAAGGTTTCCACGAATTTTCGGGCTTTGAACCTGGCAATGCTGAGGTAATGCTCCTCTTCGGCTTCATGGTCGGTACGAAAAGACTCTAACGTGCATGCATTGAATCTGGCGGGTATGTTCGCCTGGGCAAGCCGGCGGGAGATGCGGCGTTCGATGCGGCAGGCGCAGTCGCGGGCGGCGCGGGACCCGTCGGAGCGCTCGACGATCTGGAGGCCGGTATCGCCACAGAGCGTGCACAGAATGACGGGGGCGAAGGAATCCATGGATTGAGTATCGCAGGGCCGGGGGCCGGAGTGGGCGGGCGGCCGGGCTTGAATCCAAGTACCGGCTGTGCGAATCCAATTGCCTGGTGTGCGAAACGCCGATAGACTGGAACAAGCGCGTTCTGCATCCTGTGGGATGTACGCCAGTGGTGAGCCGGCAGCGCGACAGGCCCTTCGATGTGACGGTGAGCAGCCCCGTACGCAAGCGAACCGCAAGCCGGCCAGGCCAATAAAGGACAGGGATTATGCCGAAAGAAGGAATTCACCCGAAGTACAACAACATCAACGTGAAGTGCGCGTGCGGCAACCATTTTGAGACGCGTTCGACGCACAAGGGCGACATTGTGCTGGAAATCTGCTCGGCCTGCCATCCGTTCTTCACCGGCAAGCAGAAGCTGATCGACACGGCGGGACGCGTGGACCGCTTCCGCCGCAAGGTGGCGCTGTCGGACGCGGCGAAGGCGGCGACCAAGTAAGCGCGGTGCCAGGATCGAATGGGAAAGGCCTCCGCTCCGGCGGGGGCTTTTCTTTCGATAGGCGCTATTCTTATGCAATGTACGAAGTGTTTGTGGAGCGCGCCAGTCAACTCTCCGCTACGCGCAAACTCATTCATGGAGAGGCCGAGTACTCATCAGCGCTCGCCCTTGTATCGGTTCATGCCGCGATCTCGTGGAATGACGCTGTGACTGCCAAGTTGTGCGGCAAGCCTTCAAAAGATCAGAACCACGCGAGGGCAGCTCAAATCACCGAACGAGAGTGTTCTCTCCGGAAGATGGACATTTCGGGACTGCGTCACCTTCGGAAGCTGATTGAAAAGAAGGCACGGGTTTCCTATGGAAGCCAAAGAGTGAGTTTGGAAGCGGCAATCGCGCTTTCGCGCATTTCAGAGCGATTCGAGACTTGGGCTCTCAAGAGCCTGGAGGACAGCTAGCTATGGCACAACTGGAGGAGAGCACCCGCCGGCTGAGTCTCCGCCGCAGCCACGGAAGGGTTATCAATGCCGTGGCCGAATTGCTGCGCGATCGGCTGGAGGTGCCGGAGATATACATAAAGCCTCGAATTCCGGGGGCCAGCGGAATTGACGTTCTTGCTGCGGATCGTGCTGGGAGC
The DNA here is from genome assembly GCA_903970285.1 of Rhodanobacteraceae bacterium. Classification (GTDB taxonomy): domain Bacteria; phylum Acidobacteriota; class Terriglobia; order Terriglobales; family Acidobacteriaceae; genus Edaphobacter. Next base: position 72,922 of record CAJCHN010000065.1, read on the forward strand.
GGAGACCTGCACGGAGTCGAGGTGAAGGTTTTGATGATCTTTCCGACGCGGACTCAGATAAGAGAACTGACAACTCCTCTCAAGGCGCAGCCTTTTCATTTCAAGTATCTAGCGCTCCCGGGGTTTTCTGCGAACCTGTCGGATGATAGTCGCTTCAAAGATCTTCCCGAGCTCTTCGAAGATACCGGTATTGGACGTTTCGGGATCATCTCGTTCGATCATCGCTTGCTCAATCCTGACTCGATTGTCGGGCCTCATTCTGCTGCTTTGACGCTTCCTCCCGAGCGTTTCGTGGTTCGAGGTGAGAAGCTGGCAGGAATCGAAAGGTTCTTATCGAGAGCGACTCCCGATATGAGGGTGCGAATCTAGACAAGTGCAGAAGCATTGGGACAATCCGGCGGTGAATGCGATGCCTGCGGGGGTGCGGGTGCCGGCGGAGTTGCGCATCGGCAACGTGCGCATTGCGCCGGCGACGGTGCTGGCGCCGATGGCGGGGGTGACCGACACGGTGTTTCGGCGGTTTATCAAGAATGCGAGCAAGTTTACGCCGGCGGCCGCGGACAGCGATGTGGAGGCGGCGACCTCGAACGAGCAGTCGGGCTGCGGGCTGATCATGACCGAGTTCACGTCGGCGGACGGGCTTTCGCGGATGCGCGAGACCAAGCGCAAGCGCTACCTGACCTACTATGACGACGAGCATCCGATCTCGGCGCAGCTGTTTGGGGCGAACCCGGAGACGCTGGCGGAGTCGGCGCGGATCTGCCAGGATGCGGGGTTCGACCTGGTGGATTTGAACCTGGGCTGTCCGGCGAAGCGGGTGGTGAGCTGCAATGGCGGCTCAGGTCTGCTGCGCGATCTGCCGCTGATCGAGGTGATCTTCAAGCGGGTGCGCGCGGCGGTGTCGATTCCCTTCACGGTGAAATTCCGCATGGGGTGGAACGACCACAACATTGTGTGCGTCGAGCTGGCGAAGCTGGCGGAGGATTGCGGGCTGAACGCGGTGGCGCTGCATGCGCGGACGCGGGAGAACGGTTACTCCGGGCAGGCGCGCTGGGAGTGGATTGGCGCGGTGAAGGATGCGGTGACGATCCCGGTGATCGGCAACGGGGACATCCTGACGCCTGAAGATGCAGTGGCGATGACGGCGCAGACCGGGTGCGACGCGGTGATGATCGGACGCGCGGCGCCGGCGAACCCGTGGATCTTCCGCCAGATTGCGCAGTACACGGCTTCGTTCCAGGCTACGGGCGTGGGGCGGTATGACGTGGCGACGGATGAGGACCGCCACCGGATGATCCGGGCATACTTCGGGATGCTGCTGCAGGAACTGGCGGAGCATCCGGAGGTGAAGGGTGCGGCCGGGGTGGAGCTGACGGACGAGCAGAAGCGGGCGGCGCGGACGCGGGAATCCGCGGCGCGCGAGACGCTGGGCAAGATGAAGCAGTTTGCGAGCTGGTTCACGCATGGGATTCCGGGCGGGGCGACGCTGCGGCGGCAGATTTTTGAGAGCCGCGACGGCGACGCGGTGCTGAGTGGGGTGGAGGCGTTCTTCGGTCGCCGGGCGCACGAGCAGGCGGAGCCGGAGCTGGTGGGGGCATCCAGCTACCCGTTTCGGGCGTAGCGGGTTGCGGTTGATGGAACCTGATGGTGGGGCGCGCGAAGGCCATTCTGCGGCAGCGGAGCGCGGTGGTGTCGGCGGATTCGCAGTCGCAGCCTTACGGATAGAGCAGGTTAGTCACGGCGGAAGACCGAAACTCGCAAAGCGAGAGGCGGAGGGAGCGCGACCGGAAAATTCGCGTTCAGGGAATGTTTCCGTATCGCATTCTTGCTACGATGTGGGACATCCCTCCCTCCCCGGCCAATCCCTTGAGACCGGCGGCGGGCAGGACCCTGGTCCCTGGACACCCACTCAGCACGGCATTTCTACAGAACTGCTCTACAGAACTACCGGGAACAGTGCTAAAGGTAAGGTGCTGCAGATGACGATCGAGAAGATTCGCACCCGGCCACCGGCCTCCACACGCGACACGGCTGATCTGCCGGCCATGCCGAGTTGCGGAATCTGCAAGGATTCGCGTGCGGTGCGACAGGCGCATCGCCGCAACATCGATGGATTGCTGCGTCTTCTGGGCTGTTACGCGTTTCGCTGCGACGGCTGTTCCAGCCGGTTTTACCGGTTCTTCAAGCCGCGCAGCCTCGACGGCAGCTTCGAGTAAAGACCGCAACAGGCGAACCGGGTTACATGATGCGAAATCGTTCCCGCATGAGGCGCTGAAAGCGTGGGCGCCAGATGAGTTCGTAGGCGAGCTCCTTGTCGGGGAACATGGAGAGAGCGGCTTTCCGGGAGTCGGCGATCATCTGCGAGGCTTCGTCGATGGTGAGCGAGCTGTCCTGGGCGATGACCTGCATCACCATGTTCATCATCATCTGCATGCGGCGGATCAACTTGTTCTCTTCGACGGGGTCGTGCGCGGGCGGGAGACTGTCTGGCTGGTGGTCCGGGTCGTGCATCTGCACCTCCGAAGTTGCACAGGTAGACTGCACTATACGACGTGGGCGCGCATTGACCGATAGGGAAAACGAGGCATGTTGGTGCCCCTCATGTGCAAAACCGGGCGGTTACCGGTCTACTGCAGGGATTCGGGCGGGGTGAGTGTGAGCTGGTGGAGCAGGCGATCCCAGTGCTGGCCGTAGGTGTCCCAGCCGCCCAGCGTGCGCACCCGGTCGAGCGCGGCGGAGGCCATGCGGGCTTGCAGGGCGGAGTCGTCGGCCAGGCGTTGGAGGCGGGCGACGAGTGCGTCGACGTCGCGGTCGGGGATGATGAATCCTTCGACGCCATCGGTGAAGAGGTCTTCGGCTCCAGTGGCTTCGGTGGCGATGACCGGGCACTGGCATGCCATGGCCTGCGCCTGCACCAGGGCGAGCCCCTCTTCGATGGAGGGCAGGACCATGACATGGCTGCGCGCCATGCGATCGACCAACTCGGGCTGCGGCAGCGCACCGGTAAAGGTGACGCTCTCGACGGGGAGTTCGCGGAGCAAGGGGCGCAGATTCTCCTGGACGGCGCCGACGATGGTGAGGTGCTTATGAGGGTGGTGGAGGCGGGCGAACGCCTGCAGGAGGTAGGGGATTCCTTTGCGCAGGGAGACCTGGCCGGCGAACAGAACCTCGAAGCCGTGGGCTGGAGGAGCGGTATCGGACGGGCGGACGAAGCGGTCGAGGCGGACGCCGTAGGGGATGACGTGGACCTTTTCCGCAGGGCACCCCATCCTCAAAAAAGACCGGCGCACCACGGTGGAGGGGACGGTGATGGCGTCGGCGGCGTCGTAGATCTGCTCCTCGCGGAGGAGGATGTGCGGCGTGGGGGGCGGGAGCGGGATGTTCCAGCGGCGATATTCGTCGGCGAGGGTTTGCTCCTGAAAGCGCTGGTGGGTTGAGCCGCGATCGCAGACGAAGACGCCTCCGCGCTGCTGGACAAGCTGGCCGGTGAGCAGGCCGGCGCCGGAGATGCCGATGAAGGCATCACAAGGGGGGATGACGCGCCGGGTGTATGCGTCGAAGGCGGGAGCGTTCCAGCGATTGAGCTGGACAGAGCAGGCGCGGGGCAGGAGACCGCTGCGGCCGAGGATGTAGTCGGTTCCCTGGAGCCAGGGGAAGGTTCCGACGAGCGATCGCGGAAGGCCTTCACGCTTGATCCTGGCCCACGGCCAGGAGGTGTAGATCTTGCGCAGGTGGCCGCGCTGGTGGAGCTGGTGCGCCAGTTCGAAGTGGTGGAAGACTCCGAAGACCGCCTGAACGATTTGCATGGGGCTCGGTCGATGGTAGCAGAGCGGGCGTGGGTATGATGAGGGCAGCGTTGGCCGAAGAGCGAGAGAGGACTGGATTGGGAAAGCGGGGTCTGGCGCGGCTAGCGGTCGATCACATTGCGGCAGCGGGGCGCTGGGTGGAGAGCCAGTTGCGGCCCCGGACGTTGCTTCCACCGGCCGGGGCGCGGAGCGTGCTGGTGCTCGAATACCAGCTGCCCCTAGGCAGCTGCGTGCACATGACGCCGCTGTACGAGGCGCTGAAGCGGGGAACTCCGGCGCGAACGGTGACGGTAGCGACGCGCGGGTTAGGGGTGCAGGTGCTGCGCCATTCTCCGTTCGTGGATGCCCTGATCGAGACGCCGGACCCGCTCCAAGACGTGTGGAGGGCGGCGAGGTCGCTGGCGCGGCAGATGAAGGAGCAGGGGATTGATCCGGATTGCTGCCTTACCGGTGTGCCGGATCAACGGACGAGGATCGCGCTGGTGGGGTTGCTGGCGTGCCGGGGCTGGCGCGGAGGGTTTACGGTGCAGCGGGGCCTGTACCAGTGGCCGCTGGAAGTCGACCGCGAGCTGAGCCAGATCGCCAACAATCTGCGGCTGGCGAAGCTGGTGGGCTGCCCGGGGGAGATGCTTGAGCCGCGCGTATTTTATGGGGCAGCCGAGGTGGAGGCGGCGCGGCGGCTGCTTGAACCGCTGCGGGCGCAAGGACGCGCGGTGCTGGCGGCGGTGACGACCACCAGCGGCGGGCAGCGAACCAGGTGGCACGAGGAACGCTGGGTGGAGGTGCTGCGCATGGCACACCAGGAGCTGGAGTATGGCGTGGTGTTCGTTGGCACGGCAGCGGATGGGGCGGCGATCGGGGCTCTGAATGCGCTGGCGGGAGGGTTCGGGGT
>CAJCHN010000066.1 GCA_903970285.1 Rhodanobacteraceae bacterium
TTCAACTGGCACTGGATCTTCTTCATCAACCTGCCGATCGGCCTGTTCTCGCTCTGGCTGTCCAACCGCATGGTGGAAGATCCGCCGCAGATGAAGCAGCGCATGCAGGAGAAGGCGCCCATCGATTTCACCGGCCTCGTCCTCGTTGCGTCGGGTGTGGGATGCCTCGAATTCTTCTTCGACAAGGGCCAGGAGAAGGATTGGTTTGGCGACCCGATGATCGCATGGGCCTTCGCCATCGCAGCGACACTGTTGATCATCTTCGTTTTCTGGGAGTGGAATCATCCCGATCCCATCGTCGACCTGAAGCTGCTCAGAAATCGCAACTTCGGCACCGCCGTTTTCCTGCAGCTTGTCCTTGGCATGGTGCTCTTCGGTTCAACCGTGCTCATCCCGCAGTTCCTGCAGAATCTGCTCGGCTACACCGCTGAACGCGCCGGCATGGTGCTCTCGCCCGGCGGATTGATCCTCGTGGTGATGATGGCTGTCGCCGGCAGAACCCTCGGAAAGATGGATCCGCGCGTTATGGTGTGTTGCGGCTACATCGCCGTCTCAGCCGGCCTCTATAACCTGACCCGGCTCTCGCTTGACTCGGCATTTGGCACGATCACGCTTTGGCGCATGCTGCAGGTGATGGGGCTTCCGTTCGTCTTTATCCCCATCTCTACGCTCAACTATGTCGGAGTGCCGCGCTCGAAGTCCAACCAGATCTCCAGCCTGTCGAACTTCGCGCGCAACCTGGGTGGCTCCTCGGGTACAGCGCTGCTGACCACCTTTCTCGCGCGCACCGCGCAGACCCATCAGCAGCAACTTGCCGCCAACGCCGTCGGTGGATCGGTGGCCTACACCAGCTACATCAGCGGAGTCGCCTCGGTCCTGCGCACCCAGGGCATGAGCGCCGCCGCATCCACCCAGATGGCGGTGGGCGAGGCCTACCAGCAGATGCTGCGACAGGCCTCCATGCTCGCCTATAAGAATGCCTTCGCGGTGCTGGCCGGCACCATCCTGTGTCTCACCCCGCTGCCCTTCCTGATGCGTCTTCCGAGCAAAGCGAACAAGCCTGCCCCGGAAGAGCTTGCCGCCCACTGACACAGGTGTAACTCGCATCAGGACTCGCCTCGATCCGGGTTGCGTCTTTTAACCTCATCTTTCCCTGCGGAAGCGGTTCGCTTTGACAAACTCCTCGCGCAGCCCCGGTGTCTTCAGGTTCTCGCGCAGGTGTGCCAGCCGCTGCTCCAGCGCGAAGATCGTCGCCGCGATCGGCTCGGTGTTGGTCTGGGCAACATCTCGCCACATGGTGTAAGGGCTGGCTCCGAGCCGCGTCATCTCGCGCAGAGCGCGGCCGCCGATGGCGCGAAAGTCGTCCGCCATCCCGGGCTCCCGCGCAAACTCATCCTCGTAGAGCGCCGCCATCGCGGTCGCCACCATCTGCGGCAGATGGCTCACCCAGGCGCAGATGCGGTCGTGCCGCGCCGCATCCAGATCCATCGTGCGGCAGCCGAACTTCGTCACCCAGGCGCGCCACTCCACCTCGAGTTCGGTCAGCGCCTCGTCCAGCGGTGTAAACAACCACATCGCTCCGTCGAAAAGCTTTGCCTCCGCCAGCCCCGCCCCGCCCGATTCCTTCCCCGCCATCGGATGCCCGGGCAGAAAGCGGGCGCGGCCAACGCCCAGGAAGCTCGCCCGCGCGAGCTTCCAGATGGCCAGCTTGGTGCTGCCTGCATCGGTCACCAGCGTCTGCGGCGCAAGCACCGGTGCCAGCTTGTCGATCCAGCCCATGATGGCCATCACCGGCACCGCCAGAACCACCACGTCGGCGGTCGCGCAAACCTCCAGGGCCCTCTCGCCGGTAGCCGGCGCCACGATGCGATCGACCGCTCCCATCCGCTTTGCTTCAGCCGCTTCTTCGGCGTTCATGTCAATGCCGATCAGCGTTCCCGCGAACCCCGCCCGGCGCAGCGCCAGCCCCACCGAGGCACCGATGAGCCCGGTACCGACAATCACAACCCTCTCCATCATCCTTTTGTTTTACTCTTTCGCAGACCTAGGGCAGATCACCCTCGGGGCTGACGTCATGAGCTACGGTGCGCGGTCACACGAAAAGCCTCGCGACGCACGAATCCACAAACGAATGCACACCGTACGCAAGCTCAGTCAAAGCAGGCCAAGTCGGAGCCACGCCTGGCATGGAGCCGAACAACCCTCCGCGAAAAGGCTTGCCGCTGCCACCGCGCTCACCAGGGTCTCTACCGGATGCGCGATATCGAATTCGCTTGCCCCGTCGCTCACCCGGGGTTGAAGCTGCTGAGCAGCCACGGCGACTCGACTAAGCCACGCTCCGTCCGACCACCGGAGCCAGCAGCCGCAACTGCGCCACCAGCTTCTCCAACTGCTCCGGAAACAGGCTCTGTGCTCCGTCCGACAAGGCTTTGTCCGGATTCGGATGCATCTCCATCAGCAACCCGTCAGCGCCCGCGGCGACGCTGGCCAGAGCCATCGGCGGCACCAGGTCGCGCCTGCCCACGCCATGCGACGGATCGCCGAAAACGGGCAGATGGGTCAGCTTCTTCAACACCGGAATGGCGGAGATGTCCATGGTGTTGCGGGTGTACGTCTCAAAGGTGCGGATGCCGCGCTCGCAAAGCATCAGCTCGTAGTTGCCGCCGCTCAGAATGTACTCGGCCGACAAGAGAACCTCTTCGATCGTCGCCGCGATACCGCGCTTCAGCAACACCGGCTTGCGCACGTGGCCAAGCTCGCGCAGCAGGTTGAAGTTCTGCATGTTGCGCGCGCCCACCTGGAAGGTATCGATGTAAGGCAGCATCAGTTCGATCTGCGAGATCTCCATCACCTCGGTGATCACCAGCAGGCCAGTTTCATCGGAGACCTCGCGCAGCAGCTTCAGTCCATCGAGCCCCATGCCCTGGAAGCTGTACGGCGAGCTGCGTGGCTTGAAGGCGCCGCCGCGTAGAAACTGCGCTCCCGCCCGCTTCGCCAGCTTCGCGCTCGCCAGAATCTGTTCCCGGCTTTCGACCGAGCACGGCCCCGCCATGAGGATCACCTGGTTCCCGCCGACCACCACGCCATTGGCGAAGCGAATCTGCGTGCCTTCCGGCCGGAAGCTCTTGCCCGCAAGCTTGTACGGCGACGAAATCCGGTACGCCTCGTACACCCCGGGCAGCACGCCAAACTCCGCCACGTCGAAGTGGCCCGGAGTGCCCACTCCCGCAAGTATCGTCTGGTTCGTCCCGGTCGTCCGATGCACGTTGAATCCGAGCTCCACCATCCGCTCGATCACCGCCTGGATATGTTCCTCAGCTGCATGGTCCTGCATTGCAACGATCATCGCCACTCTCTTCTCTCAGCTCTTTCGCCTTCAAATGTCTCTGCGCTGCAGCGTCCGCATCACGTCCATCAGGCGCTCGTAGATGTGCAGCAACTCCAGATCGTCCAGCGGTCCGGGGTTGATCGACTTCACATGCGTGAAGACGTCCTGCTCGCGCTTCGGCTCATACACCGGAAGCTGCTTGTCGCGCTTTGCCAGCCCGATCGCCTTCGCCGCCTCGGCCCGTTTGCTGATCAGCGCAACCAGCTGCTCGTCGAGTTCATCGATCTTCCTGCGCCAGTCCTCAATCTCCATGGCTGCTCCTCGTACCGCCCTCTACACCCGTCTCATCCTTCAGCAAGCCCTGCACAAACCTGCCCACTGCCCGCGCTCGATCAGCGGGAGCAGTCCGCTCCACCAGCGCCACCAGCGCGCTGCCTACGATCGCCGCATCCGCGAACTCTCCGACCGCCGTTACATGCGTGGCGTTCGAGATGCCAAAGCCCACTGCAATCGGCAGCCTGGTGAACCTTCTCAGACGCGCAACCAGCTCCGGAGCATCGCTCGCCACGGTATCACGTGTGCCCGTAATCCCGACCCGCGAGATGGCGTAAACAAAGCCCTTTGAAGCCCCGGTGATCGCCTTCAGCCGTGCATCGGGGCTGGTCGGCGCGGCCAGAAAGATTGGAGCCAGCTCGTTCGCTTGCATCGCGGCCAGGTACTCCGCGGCCTCTTCGACGATCATATCGGTCAGCAGTACGCCATCCGCGCCGGCGTCCTTCGCTGCCGCACAAAACTGCTTGATTCCCATTCGCACCACGGGGTTCAAATAACTGAACAGCACCAGCCCGCACGCCGGACGCGCCGCGCGGAGTTCCTTAGCCAGCCCCAGCACATCGCTCAGCCTGGTTCCGCGCGCGACCGCCCGCTCGCTGGCCCGCTGAATCACCGGGCCGTCGGCCAGCGGGTCGCTGAAAGGCACGCCCAGTTCGATCACGTCGGCTCCGTGGTCGATGGCCGCCAGTGCCATGTCGCGTGTGGTGGCAAGATCGGGGTCGCCGGCGGTCAGGTACACCACCAACCCCGGCTTCCTGGGGAACCCGATCGGCACTAGCGTCCCTCCGCTGGCGGTGGCGCCGAAGTACCTGCGTTCTCCGCCGGCGCGCCCCCCAGGTGCAGTTCGCGCGCCAGGATCCCCATGTCTTTATCGCCGCGGCCCGATAAATTCACCATCAGAATCTGATGACTCGACATCGTTGGCGCGAGCCGCATCGCCTCCGCGACCGCGTGGGCGGATTCAAGCGCCGGCACGATCCCTTCGGTCCGCGAGAGCGCCACCGTCGCCTTCAACGCGTCCTCATCCGAGCAGGAGACATACTCCGCGCGACCGGTATCGTGCAGGTTCGCGTGCTCCGGCCCGACGCTCGCATAGTCCAGCCCGGCCGAGACCGAGTGCGTGCCGCTCACCTGCCCCGCATCGTCCTGCAGCACGTAGGAGTACGTCCCCTGCAGCACGCCCGGAATGCCGCCGCCGTTCTTCTGAAACCGCGCCGCATGCTCGCCCAGGGCACTGCCGCGGCCGCCCGCCTCCACGCCGATCAGACGCACGTTCGCATCCGGCAGAAACTCGTAGAAGGCGCCAATCGCATTCGAGCCGCCGCCCACGCAGGCGACGACCGCGTCCGGCAGCCGGCCGACCTCCGTGAGAAACTGCCGCCGCGCTTCGATCGAGATCACACGATGCAAGTTCCGCACCATGGTCGGATAAGGATGCGCGCCCAACGCCGAGCCAAGAATGTAATAGGTGCTGCGGACGTTCGTCACCCAGTCGCGCATCGCCTCGTTGATCGCGTCCTTCAGCGTTGCGGAGCCGGAGTTCACCCCCTGCACCTCGGCTCCCAGCAGGCGCATCCGGTACACGTTCAGCTCCTGCCGGCGCATGTCCTCTTCACCCATGTAGATGACGCACTCGAGCCCCAGCAGCGCACAAACCGTCGCCGTCGCCACGCCATGCTGGCCGGCGCCGGTCTCCGCGATAATCCGCTGCTTGCCCATCCGC
>CAJCHN010000067.1 GCA_903970285.1 Rhodanobacteraceae bacterium
GAAATTTAACTTTCTTCGGCAATAACATAGAAATCCCCTAACTCAAAACTTGATCGCCAGTCCCTAGTCCCTAGGCCCTAGTCACTGCCTTACGCCGTGAACGCACCCGCAACCGCGGGCGTCGACACGCCCTGATCGCGACGCTTCTTCTGCTCGTAGATGTCGCCGCGGTAAACCCACGTCTTCACGCCGATGATCCCGTAGGTCGTGTTTGCCTCGGCAAAGCCGTAGTCGATGTCGGCGCGCAGCGTGTGCAGCGGCAGACGACCCTGCAGATACCACTCGGAACGGGCGATTTCGTTGCCGTTCAGGCGGCCCGAAACGCGGACCTTGATGCCCTTGCAGCCGAAACGCAGCGCCGAATCCACGCTCTTGCGCATCGCGCGACGGAAGCTGACGCGCTTTTCGAGCTGCAGCGCGATATTCTCCGCCACCAGCTGCGCATCCAGCTCCGGCTTGTTCACTTCGAGGATGTCAATAAACACCTCGCGCGACGTGCGCTTCTGGATGTCGGCCTTCAGCTTGTCGATCTCCGCGCCCTTGCGCCCGATGATGATGCCCGGGCGCGCCGTGCGAATGATCAGCCGCAGCTTGTTGCCCGGACGCTCGACCTCCACCGAACTCACCCCGGCGGCCTTCAGCTTCTCGCGCAGCTCAGCCTTCAGCTTCACGTCCTCGACCAGCAGCTTGTCGTATCCGCGCTCCACAAACCAGCGCGACTTCCACGGCTTGTTGATGCCGAGGCGAAATCCGTATGGATGGACTTTCTGTCCCATAGCTTCCCTTTACTCTCGTCCCCCGGCCGGTTGAGCCGGCGGAGCGTGTACTTCCAAACCTAAAGTTTACCGGTTTTCCCGCGTCCTCGCGAGGCCGGCACGCCCGAGCGCAGACCGCCCTAAGCCTTGACAGCTTTCTTCTTCGCCACCGGCTTCTTCTTCTTGCCAGCCGGCTTGCCCGCCGCCCGCACCGTCTTCGGTGCAGACGGGTCCAGCGCCTCGGCAGCCTTGCCCTTCTCAGCCACGCTCACGATGATGTGGCAAAGACGGCGCTGATAGCGGAACGCACGGCCCATCGGCGCCGGCCGGATCCGCTTCATGCGCGGTCCTTCATTCGCGATCGCGGTGTGCACGTACAGGTTGTCCACGTCCACGTCCAGCCCCTGTTCGTCCGAAACATAAGCCGCATTGGCGATCGCAGACTGCAGCACCTTCTCGACCACTGGAGCCATGCGTTTGGTGCTGAAATGAATGCTATGGATCGCCTGCTCGACCCGCAGACCCTTGATCATGTCAAGGACCAGCTTGGCCTTCTGCGGGCTGGTACGCTGAAACTTCGCCTCAGCGCGAAACTCTCGAATTTTTGCTTCTGTCTTCGCCATGTGAGTCAACCCTGGAGCTTTCTTTTTGTCTTTCCGCAGCGTGTTCGCTGGTCATGCGCAGCCCGGCGGAGCAACTTGCGTTCATACGAACGCTCACCGCCCGTTAGCGCGGCTTGGCCGAGCTCTCCGTCTTCGCCGAGTGGCCCTTGAACGTACGCGTCGCCGAGAACTCGCCCAGCTTGTGCCCGACCATATTCTCAGTCACGTACACCGGGATAAATTTGCGCCCATTGTGCACCGCGATGGTGTGGCCCACAAACTCCGGGAAGATGGTAGAACGGCGCGACCAGGTGCGCACCACCTTCTTATCGTTGGTCTGGTTCATGACCTCGATCTTGGTCATCAGGTGCCCATCAATAAACGGGCCTTTCTTTGCGGATCTCGACATCTGCTGCTCCTCGCTCCTGTGCTCGATACAACGAATCGTTCAGCGGCCTTTTCCCTGTTTACGCTCTGAGAAGTACCGCATTCCGACTTGGTCCAGCTCTTACATCCCTCTAACCCTGCGCGTTCATCTTTAGGCCCTGGTTCTTGCCTTACTTGCCCTTATTCCGCCGCTGCACGATAAACGTATCCGTGCGCTTGTTGTTGCGGGTCTTGTATCCGCGCGTGGGCTGGCCCCATGGCGTCACCGGGTGGCGTCCGCCCGAGGTCTTGCCTTCGCCTCCGCCGTGCGGGTGGTCGACCGGGTTCATCGAGACGCCGCGATTCGCCGGGCGAATCCCCTTCCAGCGGTTGCGTCCCGCCTTGCCGATGGTCACGTTCTCGTGGTCCGTGTTGCCCACCTGGCCGATGGTCGCCATGCACTCCACCAGCACCTTGCGGGTCTCGCCCGAAGGCAGCTTCAGCAGCGCGTAATCGCCTTCCTTCGCCACCAGGCCCACCTGTGCGCCGGCCGAACGCGCCATCTGCGCGCCCTTGCCCGGGCGAAGCTCCACGTTGTGCACGATGGTGCCCAGCGGGATGTTCTTCAATGGAAGCGCATTGCCCACCAGGATGTCGGCCTCGGGGCCGGACATAATCTTCTGTCCCACCTTCAGGCCGACCGGCTGGATGATGTAACGCTTCTCGCCGTCGGCATAATTCACCAGTGCAATCCGCGAGCTGCGATTGGGATCGTACTCGATCGTCGCCACCGTCGCCGGGATGCCGAACTTGTCGCGCTTGAAGTCGATCGTGCGCAGCTTCTGCTTGTGGCCGCCGCCCTGGTGGCGGATGGTCATCTTACCCGTGCTGTTGCGTCCGCCGGTGCGCTGCTTCACTGCCAGCAGCGGCTTGTACGGCTGGTCGGTCGTAATGTCGTCGTTCACCAGCTTCGTCTGGAAGCGCAGGGTCGGCGTAATCGGTCGAAAACTCTTAATCGGCATGCTGATTCCATTCTCCTGGCTGAACTCACTTCAGCCAGCTAGGTCAATCCAACTCGTCTAGGCCGCGGTCTCTAGGCTCGGGTCTTTAGGCGCTAGTCTCTAGGCGCCACCCCTGCACTAGATACTGTTCAGATACTCCGGCATCTTCTCGCCCTGCTGCAGCCTCACATAGGCCTTCTTCCAGTCGGGGCGGTATCCGGTAAACTTGCCCCGGCGCCGTTCCTTGCCCTCCACGATCGCGGTGCGGACGCTTGCCACCTTTACCTTGAACAGCGTCTCGACAGCCTGCTTCACTTCCGTCTTGGTGGCTTTCTCGGCAACCTCGAACACCAGCGTGTTCTCAGTCTCCTTCACGTTCATACCCTTTTCGGTAATCACCGGCCGGCGAATTACGGTATAGAGAGTCGGCATTTATGCAACCTCCTTCTCGGCGTTGCCGGCCGCGCCAGTTTCCTGCGCATAGCTTGCACTCTGCCGCTTGCTCACAGCCTTCTTCAGCGTCTCCTGCAGCGCCTCGAGCGCATCTTTCGAGAAGATCGCATGCTCGTAGCGCAGCAGGTCGTACGGGTGAACCTCGCTTGAAAGCACCAGCTCCACGCCCTGCAGATTGCGACTGCCCAGGTAAAGGTTCTCTTCGAGCTTCTGGCTCGACTCCACAATCAGCGCGGTCTTATTCGCGCCCAGCTTTTTCAGCGCCTGCGCATACAGCTTGGTCTTGCCCTCGGCGAGGTTCAGCGTGTCCACCACGGTGAACTTGCCATCGTCAATCTTTGCCGCAATCGCAGAGCGCAGCGCGCCCATCAGCTTCTTGCGCGGGAACGCATATTCGTAGCTCCGCGGCTGGGGTCCATGCACCGTACCACCAGAGCGCCAGAGTGGCGACCGGATCGAGCCGATACGCGCCCGGCCCGTGCCCTTCTGCTTCCACAGCTTCTTGCCGGAACCCGAAACGTTCTTGCGGGTCTTGGTCGCCGCCGTACCCTGCCGCAGTGCCGCGCGATAGTGCTTCACGGCCTCCCACAGCAGCGCGTCATTAATCCCGGCAGCAAATACTTCGTCGAGGAGTTCAAAGTCCCCCACCTTCTCGCCACCCAGATTCTTCAGATCAATCGTAGCCATCGCATCCACTCTCTTCGCCCGCGAACGATGCCGCGAGCCGTCCACTTACTTATCCGCCATCGGCGCGGCTGCCGTCTTTCTGGTCCCCAGTCCTGAATCCCTCGATCCCAAGCCCTGCACTTACTTCTTCTTGCTCGGAGCCGCCTTCTTCGAAGCCTTCAACGCGTCCTTGGTCGCCGCGCCGGCAAATCCGCGCCGCTCTCTCGGTGGGGCTTTCGCCTTCGAGATCAGCACGAAGGCTTCACGATGCCCCGGAACCGCGCCCTCGACCAGCAGCAGGTTGTCCTCAACATCAATTCCGCGAATCCGCAGGTTGCGTACCGTCACCTGTTCCGCGCCCAGGTGGCCCGGCATGCGCTGTCCGGGAAACACACGCGACGGAAACGAAGACGCGCCGATCGAGCCCTGCACCTGGAACATGTGGCCGTGCGCCTTGGGTCCGCCGCCAAAACCATGCCGCCGCACCACGCCGGCAAAGCCGCGCCCCTTCGAGGTCCCGATGACGTCGACAAACCGCTCGTTCTCGAAGATATCGACCAGCACGCGATCCCCGGCCTTCACCGCTTCAGCGCCATCCGAGTTCGCTGCCGTCACCTTCTCGATAGCCACTTCCTTGATCACCTTCACCGGCGGAACGTTCGCCTTGGCAAAGTGCCCATTCATCGCCTTGGTCACCTTGCTCGCCTTCACGAAGTCCACGTAGCCAATCTGCGCGGCGTCGTAGCCATCCTTGGCCATCGTCTTCAACTGCGTGATGACGCACGGTCCCGCCTTCAGCACGGTTACCGGATGCACATCGCCGCGTTCGTCGAAGATCTGCGTCATCCCAATCTTCTTGCCGAGAATTCCAACTACTGACATCGTCGTTTCCTTTCCTCATCATGCCTAAGTCAACAGTCAGGCACTGCCGGTCTTACCCGTTGTAACGTCCCGTCCTTCAATCCCAGGACCTGGTCCCTGCACTTACTTCTGCACCGTCTTGATCTCAACGTCCACACCGGCCGGCAGATCAAGCTTCATCAGCGCGTCCACCGTCTGCTGGGTCGGCTCGAGGATGTCGATCAGCCGCTTGTGGGTGCGGATTTCGAACGCCTCGCGCGACTTCTTGTCCACATGCGGCGAACGCAGAACACAATACTTGTTCTTCATCGTGGGCAGCGGAATGGGCCCTGCCACCTGGGCTCCGGTGCGCTTCGCCGTCTCGACAATCTCGCCGGTGGAGGTATCCAGCACCCGGTAGTCATACGCCTTCAAACGAATTCTGATTCTCTGTCCCGCCATGTCGCAACTCTTTCTCTACCGCAAAGATCGTTTGGAGTAGCTGCCGGAGAAGAACATCTACTCCAACCGGCAGCCCTCGTTAGTCTTCCAGACTCTGGTCCCCGCACTTCGTCCTGCTGCATGGAGTTCAACCATGCGCGGAGCGCATCGTTCGCCGTCCGCGACGGGCTACTTGATGATCTCCGAAATAGTGCCCGCGCCCACCGTGCGCCCGCCCTCGCGAATGGCGAAGCGCAGACCCTTCTCCATCGCCACCGGCGTGTGCAGCGTGATCTCCAGCTG
>CAJCHN010000068.1 GCA_903970285.1 Rhodanobacteraceae bacterium
GCACGTCGTTGACTAGGTCGCCGCCGATCCAGATTTCGCCGCCGGTGATTTCCTCCAGACCCGCGACCATGCGCAGGGTGGTGGATTTGCCGCAGCCGGAGGGGCCGACGAGGACCACGAACTCCTTGTCCGCGATCTCCAGGTCGATGCCGTGCACCGCTTTGTAGGTCTCGTAGGCTTTTTCGACCTTCCGGATCGACACTTCCGCCATTGCATCCCCCTCGCACACGAATTGCCAGTTAGACACATTGCCCGGCGGGCGGCAACGCGGGGGATTGTGCGGGTGGCCGTATATTATTACGGTAACGGAGTGCGCCGGGAGACCGGCAAGGAGTAGACGGTGCAAGTCCGTTACGGTGAAGGAGTAGCGACCCACACCGGCCCCGAGCCGTGCGGCGACGTTCGCGAGGACGTCGGCGAAGCGTCGGCAGGGGAGCACACAGGCCAGCCATTGAGCCGCGAAAGAGTAATCATCCCCGGGGGCCGACGTCGTTACGTTGGCGGAAGGCAACATGGACCGGCGCGATATCGCGAGCGCCTGTCCGTCCCGGCGTGGTCTGAGACCCTGGCATGTGTGGACGCTCCTTGCGCGGGAACCGGGAGGTCTCTGGTCCGTCCAGCGGCAAGCGCGCCGCTGGACCGCATCGGGAAGGCCGCATGGCCGTAGCCGATGATGCACGGACCGGAGAAGTCAGACCCCGCCATAGTAGCTGCGAAGTCCGCGAACAAAGCCGGGCAACCGGGTGCGGAGCGGATGGAGCCAAGGGCGGGGGCCGAGGGAACTGCGCGGCAGCCACACACGGACCGGACCCTGAGCCGGGCTGACGTGTCACCGGGGCTGACGCGCATACGCGAAGCGGCGAAGGACAGGAAGAAGGAACGGTTCACCTCCCTGCTGCACCACATCGACGTGGCCCTGCTGGAGCAAGCCTACGACTGGCTCAAGCGGGACGCGGCCCCCGGTGTGGACGGCATGATGTGGGCGGACTACGGCGAGGGCTTGGCAGAGCGGCTTGCCGACCTGCACGGCCGCGTGCATCGGGGTTCATACCGGGCACAGCCGTCGCGCCGCACCTACATCCCCAAAGCCGACGGCCGGCAACGGCCGCTGGGCATCGCGGCGCTGGAAGACAAGATCGTCCAGCGCGCGTTGGTGGAGGTTCTCAATGCCATCTACGAGACGGACTTTCTCGGCTTCTCCTACGGGTTTCGGCCCGGACGGGGACAGCACGATGCACTGGACGCGCTCGCGGTGGGCATCGAGAACCAGGCGGTGAACTGGATCGTGGACGCCGACATCCGCGGGTTCTTCGACAACATCGACCACGATTGGATGATGCGGTTCGTGGAACAGCGGATCGGCGACCGGCGCGTGCTGCGCCTGATCCGCAAGTGGCTGAAGGCGGGCGTGGTGGAAGACGGCGTTTTGCAGGCGGCCGAGAAAGGCACCCCGCAAGGGGCGGTCATCTCGCCGCTGCTGGCGAACATCTACCTTCACTACGTCTACGATTTGTGGGCCCGGCAATGGCGGCAACGCCATGCGCAAGGCGCCATGATTGTGGTGCGCTACGCCGACGACATGGTCGTGGGTTTCGAGCATCGGCCCGACGCCGAGCGGTTTCTGGCGGAGTTGCGCGACCGACTGGCGGGATTCGGCCTGGACCTGCACCCCGACAAGACGCGACTGATCGAGTTCGGCAGGAATGCCGCCGGAGATCGCGCGGCGCGCGGGGAGGGCAAACCGGAGACCTTCGATTTTCTGGGCTTCACCCACATCTGTTCGCGCAAGCGGCGTGGCGGCTTTCTGCTGGCACGACATACGCGGCGCGACCGCAAATGGGCGCGGCTCCAGGACATCAAAGAGGGGCTGCGGCGCCGCTGGCACCAGGACGTGGCCGAGCAGGGAAAGTGGCTGGGGAGCGTTATGCGAGGATACTTCGCGTATCACGCCATCCCGACAAACAGCCACGCCCTCAAGGCGTTCCGCTACCACGTCGTCCACATCTGGCGACGCGCCTTGCGCCGGCGCAGCCAGAGAGACCGGACGACCTGGGCTGACATCAACAGGTTAGCCTCGCGCTACCTGCCCCAGCCCAGGATTACCCATCCCTGGCCGTCTCAACGCTTCCACGTCACACACCCAAGGTGGGAGCCGTATGCGGGAATCCCGCCCGTACGGTTCTGTGCGGGGGGCACCCGGTAACGGGTGTCCCTACCGCGATACGTTATGGGCATACCAAAGTGCGGGCTGGGATCGTGCCGTTTTTTGGCGGTCGGAGACGGACCTGGTTCGGTCGGGGGGCGCATTGGATGCGGGATTGGAGCGCCCGGAACGTGGGCGCCCGTGCCGGTCTCCGCCTGGTTCGGGGCGCGGGTGCCGCTTGCGGCCGGGGCTTGTGCCCGGACTGGCGTTGCCTGGGGCTTCTGGAGCGAGCGTTCCCGCTGGCCTTGCGGGCTTGTGCCGGGACCCCGGTGGTGGCTACCGACTCGGGGAGCGGGGCGAATTTGCCCTCGGCCACCTGGGTCGCCAGGAGGGCAAAGGCCTCGCCGATGCCTTTCAGATGCTCCTCGATCTCCTTCAGCAGCCAGTTCGGGAGCCGCA
>CAJCHN010000069.1 GCA_903970285.1 Rhodanobacteraceae bacterium
GACTTTCTCTGGCGCTGCCACGCTCAGGCGCCCCCGCGCGGCATGATCACCATCTTCAATCGTTCCCACTACGAGCAGGTGCTCTACCCCCGGGTCCACAAGCAGATCACCGCCAAGGAAGCCCGCCTCAACATGGAGCAGATCAACAACTTCGAATCCATGCTGGTCGAAAGCGGCACCATGGTGCTCAAGTTCTACCTGCATATCTCCCGCGACGAGCAGACAAGGCGCCTGCAATCCCGCCTCGACGACCCCAACAAACACTGGAAGTTCTCCGAAGCCGATTTCAAGGAACGCAACTTCTGGGACGAGTACGAAGAGGCCTACGAAGACGTGCTCTCCCGCACCAGCCGCAAGCACGCCCCCTGGTTCATCATCCCCGCCGACCATAAGTGGTTCCGCAACTACGCCATCTCGTCCATCCTGGTCGAAGCCATGTCCACCCTCAAGCTGTCCTTCCCCAAGCCCACCATGGACGTCAGCACCATCAAGCTCTAAGCCGTAACACCGGCCTGACCGCGCATGGTTGTCACTCTCAAAGAGACGCAGCCAGCCCGGGAGCGCGTCACGAGCTTGTGGCTGGGTAGCTACTCGGCGGTTCATTCATAGAATGGCTGTTCGTTTGTCCGTCCGGACCGTCTTTCAGCAAAGCAACCAGCTTCCTGGATCCTCAACACACGCTGGACGAAGCGCGGCCGCGTCTCTTCAGGAACGCTCGCGAAAAAGCCTCTATTCGTCCGCTGGAGCGTAGTCGGTCGCAGTCAGCACATTGATCGCGGGCACGGTCGTCACATTCGTGTCGATCAGCACGACCGTCGTCGCCGTCCCGCCAAAGTACGAGACCGCCGCGCCCGTATACAAGGTCGCCCCCGACGCCGTCGGCGCAGTGCCTGAAGGCAGCACCACCAGCGTGTACGTGCCGGTCGGAAGATCAAGGTAGCCGGTGTTGCTGTTGAAGTTGATCCCCGTCACAAACGGTCGCGTCGTCGTCACCGACCCGCCACTCGGCACCAGGTACACATCCACCGCGCCGGCGCGAATCGACTGATCCAGAATTCGCAGCGAAGTGTCGCCCGTCGGTGCCGCCTGGTTCTGATCCTTCAGAATCAGCTCCTGCAGGCTCGCCGCATAGCTTCCCACCAGCACCGTATACTGCTGATTCGGCAGGAACGTTCCCGATGCCGACACCAGCTCCTGATGCGTCTTTCCCGTGTCCACCTGCACCGTGTACCCGCCAGGTGTGATCGGAACATACGTCGTCGTGGTCCCGAACCCCACACCGTACGCCAGGATCGAGCTTCCCTGATAGACGTCCAGCCCCGCCGATCCGCCCGCATCCGGCGACGCGTCGATAATGCGCACCTGCGACAAAGATGTGGTTCCCGCAAGATTCTGGCAGCCGGGCAGCCCGGCGAGCACCACCGCCAGCCCTGCGGCCTGGGCCAGTCTGGCGACGCCAGGTCGATGCGCTGCCGCGCCGGCTCCAGCCCTCTGGTTGACGGTTCCTTTTGTGTTCATAGCTTGCTGCTCATCGGCTCGCGCACAGGGCGCTGGTAGGGATCAGACTGCTGGGGAGACTCATCTCCACTCTAACTGATGGATGCCTCGTCCGCGAAGCAGTTAATCCATCGCTCCCGGCAACTTTCGCGTCCGGCCCGGACTTCCTGGAACACGCCTGGAAAAGTGAGCCAGAAAGCTCCAGATCCGGTACGAAATATCGATCCGCATCCGCGAAGTTCGGCGCCCCGTTCGCGGGCGTCGCTCACTCGCCATGGGTGCAATGCCTTCTCCGCGCGCCACTTCCACGTCATGAATGTCGGGCGATCACCCTCTCCTTGATCCGCTCATACACGTCCGCCGGCAGAATTCCACGCTGCGTCAACTGCGTCTTCGCCGTATACGGCCGCCCCCGGATCACCCGGTCGGCATACGCCGCTCCCATCCCCGGCAGCGCCCGCAACTCTTCCCGCGACGCCGTATTCAGGTCAAGCTTTGCAACTTCCCGCGGCGCGCCCGGCTTCGGCATCTGCGTTGGCGCCGCAATTGCCCCGCAAAACACCCAGAAAGCCACCAAAATGCACGCGCAAAACCGCTTTAGTACACCCATCGCCACATACCTTTCGCCCGCCACTGCAGCCTAGCCTCCGGCCAGAGCAGATTTCCACCTCCACCTTCAGAACACTCCGTCTGCTCCGCAGCAATTGCACGATTCTTGATGCAATGCGAGTCTGAGGTCTAACCATAAACTGGGCCGAATGAATACTTTGCATACTTTTTCCCGGGATGGGGCATCAAGTCTAGCTTGCGCCCGCAGGTGCCTCCATTTGACTTCCCCCCACCACGCAGCTACCCTAGCCTCAATGCGCCTTTCGCTCCATCATCACGGCCTTCATCCCCATCATGCCCATGCATGCCGGCGGCCGTAGCTGATTCCGAAGTGACGCTCGAAGCACCCCACACTTCTTCTCAAGCTTCAGAAAGGCCCGCCGACGCGAATCCCGCGAGCGGGCCTTTCTTCTGCTCCTAACCTCCGGAGAACCAGATGGACGCGGTACAGATCGATTTCAGCAAATCCGGCGGACTCGTCGCCGGCATCGTTCAGGACGCCGTAACCGGCCAGATCCTCATGCTTGGCTTCCTCAACCAGGCCAGCTACGCCCACTCGCTCACCACCGGCTACGTCACGTTCTGGAGCCGCTCCCGCCAGAAGCTGTGGATGAAGGGTGAGACCAGCGGCAATCGCCTGCGCATCGTCTCCGCCGCCACCGATTGCGACCAGGACGCACTGCTCTTCCGAGTCACCGTCGAGGGTGACGGCCTGGTCTGCCACGAGGGCACCGTCTCCTGCTTCACCAGGCCCATCGCCGTCCAGCTCGCGCCGGAGCCCGCCCATGTCTAGTCCACAACCAGCTAAGTTGAAGCTCGGGATTCCGAAAGGCAGCTTGCAGGACGCGACCATAGCCCTCTTCGAACGCGCCGGCTGGCGCATCTTCGCCAACGGCCGCAGCTATTTCCCGCAGGTGGACGACGTCGAGATCGAGTGCATGCTGGTGCGTGCGCAGGAGATGGCCCGCTACGTCGAGCACGGCGCGCTTGACGCGGGCCTGACCGGGAACGACTGGGTGCTGGAGAATGAATCCGACGTTGAGCGCGTCACCTCGCTCACCTACTCCAAGGTCAGCCGCGGCACCGTTAAATGGGTGCTCGCCGTCCCCGAGGACTCGCCCTTCCACAAGCCGGAAGACCTGGCCGGCAGGATCATCGCCACCGAACTCGTCGAGTTCACCAAGCGCTACTTCGCTGCAAAGAACATCCCGGTGAAGGTCGAGTTCTCCTGGGGCGCCACCGAGGTGAAGCCCCCCATGCTCGCCGACGCCATCGTCGAGGTGACCGAGACCGGCACCTCGCTGAAAGCGAACCGGCTGCGCATCATCGAGACCCTCATGGAGTCCGAGACCCAGCTGATCGCCAACAAGGCCGCATGGCAGGACGCCTGGAAGCGCAACAAGATTGAGAACCTCTCGCTGATGCTGAACGCCGCGATCGCCGCCCAGGGCCGCGTCGGTCTGATCCTCAACGTGGCCACGGAGAACCTCGCCGCCGTCGTCGCGGAGCTTCCGGCGCTCTCGTCGCCCACCGTCTCCGGCCTCTCGAACTCGCTCGGCTACGCGCTCAACACCATCCTGGACGAGCGCCTGGTCCGCGACGTCATCCCCCGCCTCAAGGCTGCCGGCGCCACCGGCATCGTCGAATATCCGCTCAGCAAGGTGGTGTTGTAAGCCATGAAGCTGATCCGCACCTTTGGCCGTACGGCGAAGTCCGCTGCCGCGCACATCGCGGCCATCGAAGCCCGTGCTGCGGCTTCGACCGCGCAGGTTGAGGCGGCGGTGTCCACCATCCTTGCCGACGTTCGCCACGGTGGAGATGACGCCTTGATTGAGCATGCGGGACGCTTCGACGGGCTGAAGCTGGACGACGGAACGATTCAGCCGCTGCGCGTCGCCGACCACGAGATGGAAGCGGCGTGGCACGCGATTCCGCCCGAGCTCCAGACAGCGATGCAGGTGGCACGGGCTAACATCCGCGCCTTCGCCGAGGCGCAGAAGCCCGAGGAGTGGACGCTCGAAGCTGAGGGGGTGGTGACCGGGCAGATCGTTCGCCCGATCGCTGCAGTGGGCTGCTATGTCCCCGGCGGACGTTATCCGTTGCCTTCGACCGTCTTCATGACGGTCACGCCCGCGCAGGTGGCTGGCGTGCCGCGCATTGTCGTCTGCTCCCCGAAGCCGGCGCGCGAGACTCTTGCAGCAGTGTACCTGGCAAGCCGCGGCTCCCGGTCAACCATCGAGTTCTACCGGATTGGCGGAGCGCAGGCGGTCGCCGCACTCGCCTTCGGCACCGCGACCATTCGCAAGGTCGACAAGATCGTCGGTCCGGGAAATCTCTACGTCACGGCCGCCAAGGCCATGGTCTCGCACGAGTGCGGCATCGACATGCCCGCGGGGCCGACCGAGATCGGGGTTATTTCCGAAAAGGGCGATCCCGCCGGGATTGCCGCCGACCTGGTGGCGCAGGCGGAGCATGATCCCGAAGCGCTCGCCGTCTTTATCACCAGCAACGAGGCGCTCGCAACCGGTGTCCTGGCCGAGGTGAAGCTGCAGTCCAGACTCAACCCCATCGCGAAGCAGTCGCTTGCGGCGAACGGTGCTATCTTCGTGACCAGAACGGTCGCGGAGGCGCGCGAGCTGACCAACCGCCTTGCCTTCGAGCACCTGAGCGTGGATGCAATGAGCGACCTGGACTGGGTGACCAATGCCGGGTCGGTCTTCGCGGGACGGTTTTCACCGCAGTCGATGGGCGACTATATCTCCGGCCCGAATCACGTTCTGCCCACCGGCCGCGCGGGACGCATTCGCGGCGGCCTGAGCGTACAGGATTTCCTGAAGGTCATCACGGTCCAGCACTACAGCCGCACGGGCCTGGCGGCGCTAGGGCCGCACACGATCCTACTCGCCGAAGCCGAGGGACTGAGGGCACACGCGCAAAGCGTTCGCGTGAAGCTGGGCAAGAAGGGAAGAACAAGATGAGTCTCCTCACGGTTCGGGATCCTTTACCGGTACAGATAGAAACCATACTGCCCCAGCCGCGCGCCGCCGTGCTGGCCATGCCCGCCTATCATCCGCCGCTGGCGGGTCGCGATGCGCTGCGCCTGGACTTCAACGAGAACACCTTTTCGCCCTCGCCCACCGTGCTCGAAAAGCTTCACACCATCACTCCCGCCGCGCTGACGACCTATCCCGAGCGCGGCCCGGTGGAGGTGATCGTCGCGCGTCATCATGGGCTCGAAGCCGACCAGGTGATCCTTACCAACGGCGTCGACGAGGCGATCCACCTGATCTGCGTGGCGTTTCTCGACGCCAGCGACGAAGCCCTCATCTTCACTCCCGGCTTCTTCATGTACGACGTGTCGATCGAGATGATGGCCCCCGGCGGACTGCGCAAGGTGCAGGCGAACAGCACCCTTGCCTTCGACCTGCCGCGGTTTCTCGCGGCGATTACGCCGCGGACGAAGCTGATCATCG
Source organism: Rhodanobacteraceae bacterium (assembly GCA_903970285.1). Classification (GTDB taxonomy): domain Bacteria; phylum Acidobacteriota; class Terriglobia; order Terriglobales; family Acidobacteriaceae; genus Edaphobacter. The sequence goes on from CAJCHN010000069.1 coordinate 5,580, forward strand.
TCGCTTCGCCCAACAACCCGACCGGCGCCACCGTTCCGCGCGCCGACCTGCTGGCCATTGCGGCAGCGGCGCCGCATTCCGTGGTGATGGTCGATGAAGCGTACTTTCATTTCCACGGCGAGACCGTGCTCCCCGACGCAGGCCATGTTCCGAACCTGATCGTGACCCGCACTTTCTCGAAGGCGTACGGTCTGGCTAACCTGCGCGTCGGTATGATTGCCGGCCCGAGCCGGCTGATCGGCTTTCTGCGCAAGGTGTCTTCGCCGTATAACGTCAATGGCATCGCACTCGCGGTGCTGCCGAACGCGCTTGCGGATCAACAATATCTTGCATGGTATGTCGACGAGGTGCGAGTGGGACGCCAGCGCATCATGGCAGGCCTGGACGCTCTCGGCGTTCCGTATTTCCCTTCGGAGGCAAACTTCGTCCTGATGAACATAGGGCCGCTGCACCAGGAACTCGTGGCTGCGATGCGCCGCCGCGGCGTGCTGCTGCGCGACCGCTCGACCGATCCCGAATGCGATGGCTTTGTGCGCATGACCGTGGGCGTCGCGGAGCAGGTGACGCAGGGGTTGGCCGCTCTTGCCGAAAGCCTGGGCGAGATTGGATGGACGCATGGCTGACACGGTGCGCACCGCAACCATCACGCGCAACACCACCGAGACGCAGATCGCGCTGACCCTGAACATCGATGGGCAGGGCGCGTACACGGTGACGACCGGCATCCGCTTTTTCGACCACATGCTGGAGCTTTTCAGCCGCCACGGCGGGTTTGACCTCACGCTGCAGGTGAAGGGCGACTTGGACGTGGACCAGCATCACACCGTCGAAGACACCGGCATCGCGCTCGGCGAAGCCTTCGCCGAAGCCCTCGGCGATAAGAAGGGCATCCTGCGCGCGGGCTACTTCGTCATGC
>CAJCHN010000070.1 GCA_903970285.1 Rhodanobacteraceae bacterium
CGGTGCTGGCCGGCGTCGTCCTGCACCAGACCTTTCTGCGCGAACACGTCGACGCCGATGCGCTGAATGTTGTCTGCTTTGTCGTTCTCGCGGGCGTGCTGGGCGCCAAGACCTGGCACGAGCTGCAGGATCCCGCCGAACTGTCGGCCGCCATGCGCCACATCTTTGCCCCCGGCTGGGCACACGCCGGACAGGTCCTGCTCGGGCTCGGTGAATGGATGCGCTCCGGCATAGCGTGGTACGGCGGACTGCTCGGCGGCATCGCCATGTTGATCTGGCAGGGCGTTCTGGTCCGCCCCAACGGTCTCAACGGCTTCCGCGCCGGCGCCCGCATGCTCGATCTCGCCGCCGCGGCTGCGCCCGTCGGCTACGGCATCGGCCGCATCGGCTGCCTCACCTCGGGCGATGGCGATTATGGCCGCAATACCACCGCACATCTTTTCGGCATGCCCATGGGGGTGCACATGGCTCCCAATGCGCTGGTGCCTCCCAGCCCGTTCAATGCCGCCGTCCTGCCCACGCCCATCTGGGAGTTCATCGCCGCCATGCTGATCGCGTGGGTGCTCTGGCGCTTCGGCCGCAAGGCTCGCCCGCTCGGCTGGCTCACCGGCCTGTACCTGCTGCTCAGCGGCACGGCCCGATTTCTGGTGGAGTTCTATCGGATTAACCCGCGCCTCTACTTCCATCACAGCATGTCCAATGCCCAGGTCGCCGCTGCCGCAAGCGCCATCGTCGGAGCCACCCTGATCTTCGCCGTCCGCCGAAATCCGCCCATCGGAGGCACCGCCGCCCCGCTCGTCGAACACCCCACAGCCACACCTGCCATCGCCACCTGAAGCGGGTCTCCGGGGAGTATGTTGGTTCGAGCCGCCTCCGGTCTGCACCGGAAGTAAAGTTCAGTAGATCGTGGTTGCGTCAAGGGCACGAGCGCCTGACGACAGGCGCCGTGCCGGGGGCTCGAAACAGTGTTCTTCTCCTTAAAGCGAACCTCTACAACCCCGCATACCAGTCGTATCCCAGCTTGGTCCAGTAGTCATCCGGCTTCTCATCCGTGTAGGCGATCAGCCCGATGCTCTTGATCTGTTTGTAACCGTATTTGATCGGCATGCTCAGACGCAGCGGAGCCCCGTGGAACTGGGTCAGCGGCTTGCCCGACATCTCGGTGACCAGCAGGCTCTGCGGATGCATGCACTCGTTCAGGTGGAAGCCGCAGTAGTAATCGCCGTTAGGCGTCTCCATGTAGACGTACTCGGGCAGCTTGCCCTGGGCATTCTTCGCCGGCGGATAGGCCTCGATGAAGTCGCGCAGCCGCACCCCGCCCCAGTGCACGATCTCGCTCCAACCCTCGATGCACTTGAACTGCGTCACCATCTCCTGGTGAGGAAAACGCGTAACATCCTCCAGCTTCAGCAGCAGACCGGGCGTTCCCGGGTCCAGCGTGGAGTCGCTCTCGCCAGCCTCTTCCTGGCCGCGCGGCGGCTTGCCGCCGGAGGCCGCGGCCAGCGCCGCAAAGGCCTTCTGGAACTCCGGGGGCAGGCTCGGATCAACTCCTGGCGGCGCTGCATCCGCCGCGGGTGCCGCCGGCGAGGCCGGCCCGGAGCTTCCCGTGGCCGCCGTTCCCGATCCGGCATCGGCCTTTGGCGCCACCTTGGTATCGTGACCCGAAAACGCCTCGTCGGAATCCTCAAACTTGTATTCCCACGTGGTGACGTCGTCCACATACTGCGGGAATTTCTTCGCTCCGTCGACGCCCACCACCTGCAGCCGGTAGCTCTCCGGCACCACCCTTTGCTTCACTCCGTAGTTTCCATTCACCCGCAGCTCCCGCGCCTGCGAGAGTGGAAACGTCGGGGCCAGCCCGCGGTCTTTGAACACCGCTCGCGACACCGCCGCGTTCACGTCCAGCATCTTGCGCAGCGGCTTGGCGAGCAGTTGGTCGCCGGGCGCATCCTCAATCCACTTATAGAATTTGTATCCTCCAGCGGCGGCCAGCCCGGCCACCAGGAAGTCCCGCCGCGTCCGTCGAGCCGAAGCTTTTTTCACCTCTTTGTTGACATCGTGATCCACGCCGGTCGCGCTCAAAACGTCCTCCTTTCCGCCTCGATGGAGGGCTCCTCAACTCGTCTTAACTCGTATCCGCTGACCATCGCGCGGAAGTTGTTCCAGCCGGCAAGCGCCACCTGCACCACGTGCACGACAAAGAACGCACTGAAGCCGATGGTCAGCCAGAAGTGGAACCAGCGCGCCATCTCGTAGCCGCCCAGCAGGGTGGTGAACCAGTGCGCCTCGGTCGGCTTGTAGATCGCCAGCCCGGTCACCAGTGAGCCCAAACCCATCAGGATCACCGCCGAATACGCGATCCGCTGTGCGCCGTTGTACTTGGTCTGCTTGGGCAAGCCCTTGCGCAGGTGCAGGTCCACGAGCGTTACCTGGATGGCCTCCCGCAGCGAGTCGCGCGTCGGCACCATGAACTTCCACTCCTTCGACCACAACAGGTACAGCCCATACAAGATGCCGTTGATGGCGAAGATCCACATGAAGAAGAAGTGGTAGCCCAGCCCTTTGGTCACCTGGTAGGGAATATTCAGCTCGTGGTAGAACCAATCCGGGAAAAACCGAAAGATCGTCACCGGCCCCAGCCCGATCCGGTACACCTGATGAGCGTGTTTGTAGGCGTTGTCCGAGTCGTTCCAATAGATCAGGATGCCGCTCCAGATCATCGTAAACAGGACCGGAAAATTCACCCAGTGCATCCACCGGATGGCCAGCGGATGCTTCTTCTCGAGCCGCAGCGTCGGCGCGCTCGCGGCAGCCGCTGTCACTGCCGGTGTCGTCTCCGCTCCAATCTGGCTCGCGCGCGGCGTCTCCAGCACCGGCATGGATTCGCCGACAGCGTGCAGCACCGCGGCGTCGGCTGCCCCGTCCAGCCGCGTCCGGCTGGGCGCACCCTGCATCCCCTGGGACCCCAAGACCTCTTCTGCCATCGCGTTTTACCCCTGATTGCGTGTACCAAGAATGCTGCTCCGAGCGGCGTCGACGCGCAAGTTAAATCCTGCAGGCCCGGTGGTGTGAATTATTTTTCGTTTTCTCCTCATGCTCTCCGCCGGCCCGCCGATGGACTCTTTCAGAGGTCACAGAGAACCATGCCTACCTGCAAGCCCACGCCCAGACCCTGCGCCGATCTCCGCTCCACTTCGGCCGCCGCCGCCCGCATCCTATGCACCGCTGCTCTGGCTGGACTGACCGGCTGCGGAGTCGCTCCCAACCCGATTGCCAGTCCTATCGTCGCGCACGCAGCCGTCCACGGCCGCGTCATGGGCGGGCAGCAGCCCGTCGCCGGAGCCACCATCCAGCTCTACCAGGTGGGCACCGCCGGCAACGCCTCCGCCTCCGCCACTCTCGGCACTTCGACCACGACCGATAGCGGCGGCGGCTTCGACATCACCGGCGACTACACCTGTCCCAGCCCTACCACCCAGGTCTACCTCGTCTCCACCCAGGGCAATCCCGGTCTAAGCCCCGGCACCAACAATGCCGTCCTGACCATGGTCACCACGCTCGGCGACTGCATTAACCTGGCCACCATCCCCTTCATCCAGGTCAGCGAAATCACCACCGTCGCCTCCGCCTGGGCGCTGGCGCCATTCGCGTCGGGATACGCCTCCATCGGCGCCGCGCCCAATAACGCCTCCGGCATCCGCAACGCCATGATCACCGCCATGGCACTCGCGGATAACACCTCCAACGCCGTTCCCTCGCCGCTTCTCCCCGGCAACGCCACCATGGAAACCGCCAAACTCATCTCGCTCGCCGACCTCATCGGCTCCTGCGTCAATTCTGACGGCACCACGGCCTGCACCCAGCTCTTCTTTGACGCCAACGACGGTTCAGGCAGCGCCGACAGCTTTCAGGTGGCGCTTCAAATCGTGCAAAACCCAGGCTTCCACGTGGGGACGCTCTTCGCCGATATCCCCGCACAGGCGGCGTTTGGCGGAGGCCTCGGCGCAGCTCCCAACGACTGGACCATGAGCATTACCTACACCGGCGGCGGCCTCAACATGCCCCAGCCCATCGCCATCGATTCCACCGGCACCATCTGGGTCGGAAACACCAATGCCAACGTGATCTCGCCCTTCTCTCCGCAGGGCGTCCCGCTTTACCCCACCGGCTACGCGGATCAGTCCTTCGACCTCGAGCTGTCCATGGCCATCGACTCCTCCGGCAACATCTTCGTCGCCAACGGCACGGACAATGGCAGTCTCAACGGCGGCGGCGGCACCATCTCCAAGGTGAGCGTCACCAGCGGCGCCATCAGCGGCGTCAACTTCTACACGCCCCCCGGGATGTTCGGCCCGAGCAGCGTCGCCCTCGACCCCAACACGAACGATCTCTGGATCACCAGCGCAAACTCAAACTTCCTCTCCGAGATCAGCGACGCCGGCGCCGACCTGACCGGCGGCTCCGGTTATATGAATCCCGGAACCGGAGCCGGAATCTACGTCGCCCTGGACGATAGTGGAAGCCCCTACGTCATCAACGCTCCGAGCGATACGATCCTCGGGTATACCGCTTCCGGCGTGCAGTCGAACATATGGGTGGTCGGCCTTCAAACCGCAGCGCTCGCCTTCGATATCGAAGGAAATTTCTGGGCCACCGATACCAGCAACAGCCAGCTCGTTTTCCTTGGCCCGGCGGGTGCGGTCTACAACAATACCTTAACCGGCGGCGGACTGAATCAGCCGGGCGCCATTGTGGCCGATGCCGGAGATCACCTCTGGATCGTCAACCAGGGTGTTCCAACCTTCTCCGAATTCTCCGGAACCAACGACAGTGAACCGTACGCCCCCGGTACCGTCTTCAGCCCCACCACCGGCTTCGGCCTCGACGCCGCGATGTCCGCGCCCGATGACGCGGCCGTCGACGCCAGCGGGAACCTCTGGATCACCGACAACTTCCTCAACACCCTGGTCGCCTTCGTCGGCATTGCCGTCCCCACCGAGACACCCGTCCTCGGTCTGCCGCTCCCTGCTGGAACCAGCTATGGCGGCTGCGCCGTCCACCCCCACGACAACACTCGCCCGACCCCGGCTCAGGCAGGCCGCCTGCGTCCCCGCTGCTGAACCACGGCAGCCTCGAGCAACGGTACTGGCTGAGTTCCTCAACCCCGCCACCAGGAGACCTACCGCAGCATCACCTGCACCAACGCCCCGTCGCCGTCTACAAACTCCACCCGCCGATCGGTCATCGTGACCCCCTCAAAGGGCGCCCGGCGGCCGCGACTCCCCACCGGGATCGCCACCGCCGTCGCCTGGTCGGCATCGGTCAGGCACGCCAGCGCACCCACGCACCTCATCGGCGCGGTCGGAGTCGCCGCCAACTGGTTCCAGTGCTGCACCAGGAACACCCGCAGTGGACCTGTGCTCCGGTCCTCCAGCAGGACGTCATTCGAAGCGTTGATCAGCACCGCGACGCCATCCAGTTTCACCCCGTCGCGGCGCACCGCGGCCAGCGGGTCGCGCAGAAACAGCCGCTGCCGGTTCAGCACCACAAACCCAACGAGCAGCACTGTCACTACCACCAACAGCTTGCGCAAGTCGCCTCCGTCTGAACTCGAACTGAGAGCTGGGAACTCGTTCTTACTTCTTCTCTTCGTGGTACTCCTGCTCGGTATTGATGCTCCACAGCGCCGCCTTGTCCACGGTCCCCGCGCAGAGGCCGTCCACCACCGTCATGGCGGTCAGCATGGAGTGGTCCTGGTTGTTGTACTTGTGCATGCCGTTCCGCCCCACCAGGAACAGGTTCTCGAAGGAATCGGTAAACGCCTTCAGCTCGTCGAACCGGTCGTAGGTCCCAAAGTAAGCCGGATAGGTCTTCGGCACCCGCACCACGTGCCCGTCCGTCACCGCGTCCGCTTCCAGGATGCCGATCTTCGCCACCTCAGCGGTCGCAAACCGCTTGAGCGTATCGTCATCCATCTTCCACAGGTCGTCGGTCTCGTAGCAGAAGTATTCCAACCCGATCCACACCTTGCCGGGATCGCTCACCAGGTGCGGACTCCAGTTGTTGAAGATCTGCAGCCGCCCCAGCAGCACATCCGGTTCCTGCACGTAGATCCACGTATCCTTCAGCAACCCGCCGTCCGGCTCGTGCACCTTCAATCGATCGCACAGCAGTCCCACGGTGATGAAGTCGCGATACTCCAGGCCCTCGCTCACCTCGCGCACCGCTGCCGGCACCGGCGCGTCGAGCGCGCGCACCAGATCCTTCATGGGCATGGTCGAGAAAAAATAATCGCCATCGAAGCTTCTGGCCGCGCCGGAAGAATCCTGCGCCTCGATTCCCACGACCCGCTTGCCCGAGCACTCCACGCGCGTCACCTTCAGGCCCATGTGGATCTCGCCGCCCAGCCGCATGATCTCGTCCGCGACATGCTCCCACAGCTGCCCGGGGCCAAACTTCGGATACATGAAGCGCTCAATCAGGCTGGTGTCCGTGCCCTTCTGCGCCACGTCGCCCGGCCGCTTCGCCCGCGCCGAAAACGTCTTGCGCAGAAAGTGCTTCACCGCCGTGGTCAGGCTCAGGCCCTTGATCCGCTGCGCTCCCCACTCCGCCGAAATCTGCTCGCACGGCGTGCCCCACACCTTCTCCGTATAGCTCTTGAAGAAGGTCAGGTAGAGCTCCCGGCCAAACCGGTTGATCAGGAAGTCCTCCAGGCTCTTCTCCGGCGTAATCTGCCGCACCCGGGACCAGGCGTAGCTCACGCCCACGCGCAGGGTCCGCATCACTCCAAGGTTTTGAAGCGTCGTCCCGGTCAGGCGGATCGGGTAATCAAAAAACTTCCGAAGATAATAAATCCGGCTCTTCCGCGGACGGATCAGCATCACCAGATCCGGATCGCGCACCAGCTCCGGCGCCGGCACCTCCAGCACCGCATCCACCGGCTCGAGCGGCACCTCATCCTCCGCGGCTTCGTCCTCATCCGCACCGCCGTGCTCCGCCGCCTTCGGCCCCATGCCACGCAGCGGAGGCTCCTGCTCCAGGTGCGCCGGCACCGCCACCACCCGCTTCTGCCCATGGTAGGCGATCTCCGCCGCTACCTGGGCCGGCGGCATCAGGTCCATCCACCATTGCATCACGCGGTCCGACTTGGAGAAGAATCGATGGCCGCCGATATCCATCCGGTTGCCCTTGTACCGGATCGTCCGCGAGATGCCGCCGATCTCCTCCGAAGCCTCGAGAATGACCGGCTTGATGTTGGTGCGTCGTAAGAGTTCAAGGCCTGCCGTCAATCCGGCAGGCCCTGCTCCAATGATGATTGCCCTGCGCTGCCCGTCCGCACCCATTCAGCCTTTCAGTATACGGAACCGCGCGTCCGCCACCGATCTGCCACCGCGCCGCGGCTTACGCCGGTGCCAGCTCCGAAGCCCGCCGTTCCGCAACCGTAAAGCTCAGTCCATCCTTCCCGGCGGCGTCCACCACCACCGTATCGCCGTGCAGCACCGTCCCGTCGAGAATCTTCAGGGCCAGTTTGTCCTGCACCATGCGCTGGATCGCCCGCTTCAAAGGCCGCGCTCCATAGGCCCTGTCGTAGCCAGCCGCGAAGATCGCCTTGCGCGCCGCGTCCGTCAGCTCCAGGCGAATCTTCCGGTCCACCAGCAGCTTTTCCAGATCCTTCAGCCGCATGTCGACAATGTGCGTCAGCTGATCCTCCGTCAAAGGATGGAAGACCACGATGTCATCCACGCGGTTCAGAAACTCCGGCCGAAACTGCTGCCGCAGCGACTCCATGACGCGCACCTTCGCCTCTTCAAACCCGTCCTCGCCCTGCGCCCACGCCGTCGTCAGCGCCTGCGCGCCCACGTTCGAGGTCATGACCAGCACCGTGTTCTTGAAGTCCACCGTGCGCCCCTTCGCGTCCGTCAGCCGCCCATCGTCCAGCACCTGAAGCAGCACATTGAAGACATCCGGATGCGCCTTCTCGATCTCGTCGAACAGGATCACAGCATACGGCCGCCGCCGCACCGCCTCGGTCAACTGCCCGCCCTCGTCGTAGCCCACGTACCCCGGAGGCGCGCCGATCAGTCGCGCCACCGCGTGCTTCTCCATGTACTCCGACATATCGATCCGCACCATCGCGGCCTCGTCGTCGAACAGAAACTCCGCCAGCGCCCGCGCAGTTTCGGTCTTGCCCACGCCCGTCGGTCCCAGGAAGATGAAACTCCCGATCGGCCGCTTTGGATCGGACAGACCCGCACGCGAACGGCGAATCGCATTCGCGACCGCGCTCAGCGCCTCATCCTGCCCCACCACCCGATCGCGCAGCCGTGTCTCCATCTGCACCAGCTTCTGCACCTCGCCTTCGAGCATCTTGGACACAGGAATTCCCGTCCACCGCGACACGATCCTTGCAATGTCCTCCTCGTCCACCTCTTCCTTCAGCATCCGCCGCGAATCGCCGCCGGCCACATCCGCAGCCTGGGTCAGCGTCTTCAACTCGCTCTCGAGCCGCGGAATCTCGCCGTACTGCAGCTCCGCAGCCCGCTGCAGATTGCCCTTGCGCGTCTCTTCGCCCATCTCGAACCGCAGCCGCTCCAGCGTCTCCTTGAGCTCCGCAATCTTCCCAATCGCCCCGCGCTCCGTCTGCCAGCGCGCCCGCAGACCGCTCGCTGTCTCCTGCACCTCGGCCAGCTCGCGTTCAACCTCCTCCAGCCGGTCTATCGATGCGGCGTCTGTCTCCCGTTTCAGTGCCGCGCGCTCAATCTCGAGCGACGTCGCGCGCCGCTCCAGGTCGTCGATCTCCACCGGCACTGACCCGATTTGAATCGCCAGCGCAGCTGCCGCCTCATCGACGAGATCGATAGCCTTATCCGGCAAGAACCGGTCGCTGATGTAGCGATGCGACAGCGTAGCCGCCGCCACGATCGCCGAATCCTTGATGCGAATCTTGTGGTGCGACTCGTAGCGTTCCTTCAGGCCGCGCAGAATGGCGACCGTATCCTCGACGTTTGGCTCGCCGACATAGACAATCTGGAAGCGACGCTCGAGAGCTGCATAGATCGGAAGAG
>CAJCHN010000071.1 GCA_903970285.1 Rhodanobacteraceae bacterium
ACAACTCCACCCTGCCCGGCTCCTCGGCTACCTTCTCCTGGACCGCCGGCAGCGGAGTCACCGAATACCAGCTCTACATCGGCACGACTGTCGGCGGCGACCAGATCTTCCGCACCCCAGCCACCGAGGAGACCTCCGTCCTCGCCACCGGGCTTCCTACCAATGGCGAAAGCGTTTATGCGCGGCTCTTCTCCCGGATCAACAACGCCTGGCAGGTCATCGACTACACCTTCACCGCGGCCCCGGCAACTCTGTCGACCCTGACGGCTCCGGCCAACAACTCCACGCTGCCCGGATCTTCGGCCACCTTCTCCTGGACCACCGGCAGCGGAGTCACCGAATACCAGCTCTACATCGGCACGACCGTCGGCGGCGACCAGATCTTCCGCACCCCGGCCACCGAGGAGACCTCCGTCCTCGCTACCGGCCTTCCCACCAACGGCGAAACCGTTTATGCGCGGCTCTTCTCGCGCGTCAACAACGCCTGGCAAGTCATCGATTACACCTTCACCGCAGCATCCGGCTCACCCATCATCGTCGCCGATAAGCCGAGGGCGAAGCCTTAACCGAGGCCGGAGTGCCGCGTCTTCTGTCGCGACACTCCGGCCATTCAAGAGCCTCAAGCAGAGGCCCTTGCACTTACTTCGCTTCGATCGACACACTCAGCACGCGGTTCAGCCGCTGCACGAACGCTGCCGGATCCTTCAGTGGAACGCCTTCCATCAGCAGCGCCTGGTCGAACAGCATCCACGCCGCGTCCTCGGCCAGAGCATCGTTCGGACGGCCCAGGAGCTTCTTGACGATCGCGTGATCCGGATTGATCTCGAGCGTCGGCTTCGGCGCGGGGAAATCCTTCTGCCCCATCGCCCGCAGCATCTGCTGCATCTGCAGCGACGGCTCTTCCTCATCGGAGACGATGCAGGACGGGCTGTCCGCCAGCCGCACGGACGCTCGAACATCCTTCACGTTCTCGCCCAGGATCGCATTCAGCTTCTCCAGCAACGGCTTCAAAGCCTCCGCCTGCTCGGGTTCCGCGTCGTCCTTGAGGTCCTCGCTGGTCGAGGCCTTGTTCACTGACTTCAACTCGAGCTCGCCGTATTTGTCTACGCCGGAGAAGACGATCTCGTCGATGTCGTCGTCCAGGATCAGCACTTCAATCCCCTTCTTCTTGTAAATCTCCAGCAGCGGCGAGGTTCGCAGCAACGACTCCGTGCCGCCGGTGATGTAGTAAAGGCTCTTCTGCCCCTCCTTCATCCGCGACTTTACGTCCGCCAGACTGGTCATGCCGTCCACCCTGGTGCTCTTGAATCGCACCAGGTCCAGCAGCGTCTCGCGATTGGCAAAATCCTGGTACAGACCTTCCTTCAGCGGCCGATTGAACTCCTTGATGAATTCGAGATACTTCTCCGGCTCCGCCGCTGCCGCGTTCTTCAGCTCCGAGAGAATCTTCTTCACGCTGGCGGTGCGGATGCTCGTCAGCACCTTATTCTGCTGCAGAATCTCGCGGCTCACGTTCAGCGGCAAATCCTCGCTGTCGATGATGCCCCGCACAAAGCGCAGGTACTGAGGCAGCAACTCCTTGGCGTCGTCCATGATGAAGACGCGCTTGACGTAGAGCTTGACCCCAACCTTGTACTCCGCCTGGTAGAGATCGAGCGGAGCCTTCGAAGGAATGAAAAAGAGCGTCGTGTACTCCAGGCTGCCTTCCGCCCGGGTATGAAACCAGAACAGCGGGTCTTGCGAGTCGCCGGAGATCGACTTGTACAGCTCCTTGTAGTCCTCATCCGTCAACTCGTTCTTGGGCCGCCGCCACAGCGCACTCGCTGCGTTCACCTGTTCGGTCGTCCTCACCTTCTCGGACTTCTTCTCCGCCTCGTTCCATTCGCTCTTGTCATAGGTCAGAAAGATGGGGAAAGCGATGTGGTTCGAGTACTTCTTCACCACCTCTCGCAGCCGCCAGCTGTTGGCGTACTGTTTTCCCTCCTCGTTCAGGTGCAGCAGCACGGTCGTCCCGGCCACCGCACGCTCGGCGGGCTCAATCTCAAAGCCGGACTGGCCATCGCTCACCCAGCGCCAGGCCATCTCCTCGCCCGCCTTGCGCGAGACCACCTCGATCGGGTCCGCCACCATGAACGCGCTGTAGAATCCGACCCCGAACTGGCCGATCAGGTTCGAATCCTTCCTGGCGTCGCCCGACAACTGCGCCAGGAAGTTCTTGGTTCCCGACCGCGCGATCGTTCCCAGGTTCGTGATCAGGTCCTCCTCGTTCATGCCGATGCCGGTATCGGCGATGCTCAAGGTGTGGTTCGCTTCGTCCAGTTCGAGGTCGATACGCGGCTCGAACGGCATGCCCTTGTACGCTTCGTCCACCAGGGTCAAGTGACGCAGCTTATCAAGGGCGTCCGACGAGTTTGAGATGAGTTCCCGCAGAAAGATCTCGGGATGCGAGTAAAGCGAGTGGATGATGAGCTGCAAAAGCTGACTGACTTCGGTCTGAAATTCTCGTTTCGACATACATACGATTATAGAAAAACCGGCGTACAGTGGACGGCGAGGTGCTATCCATGCCGCTGCCCAGCGATGAGAAGCTGATTGCCTTGAGTGAAGCGTTGATCGCGGGTTTCGATGCGATCTTCGGTGTGCATCCCGGATTCCGTCCGGCCCATGCGAAGGGTGTTCTGTTGAGCGGTAGGTTCACCCCGGCCCCCGGCGCCGCCAAGCTGTCGAAGGCCCAGCACTTCGTCAGCCCGTCGACGCCGGTGACCGTACGGTTTTCAAGTTCGAGCGGATTGCCGCTCATTCCAGACAACGATCCAAATGCAAATCCGCGTGGAATCGCGATTCGCTTCCACCTGGGCGATCGCCAGCATACGGACATCATCGCTCACTCGGCCGACGGTTTCCCAACCCGCACCGGCGCGGAGTTTCTGGAGTTCCTCAAAGCGATCGCGTCCAGCGCTCCCGGAGCGCCTTCGCCGACTCCCGTGGAGGCGTTCGTCGGCTCGCACCCGGCCGCACTGGCCTTCGTGCAGCTCCCCAAGCCTGCCCCGGAAAGCTTTGCGACCGAGGCTTATTTTGGCGTTACCGCCCTGCACTTTGCCAACGCGCAGGGCGACACCCGCTTCGGCCGCTATCGCATCGTGCCCGAGGCGCCCCTGGCGCACCTCTCCGACGAGCAGGTAAAGACCCGGGACGCCAACTACCTGCTCGACGAGATTCGCGCTCGAATCGCGGCACAGCCCGTGAAATTCGACGTGCGGGTGCAACTGGCGGACGCCGGAGACGTGGTAGACGACGCGACCATCCACTGGCCCGAGACGCGCGAGGTGTTGACCCTGGGCACGGTAACCCTGGACGCGATGGTCTCCGACGACGCGGCGGGGCAGAAGACCATCATCTTCGATCCCATCCCGCGCCTCGAAGGCATCGCACCTTCCGATGATCCGCTGCTGGAACTGCGCGCAGCGATCTACCTGATCAGCGGACGGCGGCGCCGAGCCGCTTAGGCACCTGGTCGAAAGTGCCAGGCGTTCCCCAGCGCTGCAGCGCCTACACCTCCCGGACAATCACCTCGCGCAGTTGCCACGCCAGCCCGGGCGGCACGGCGCCCACCACGTAAGCCTCGCGCAGCATCTCGAGCGGCTCGGCCAGCAGCGTCTGGTCTGCCGCATGCAGCGTCACCAGTCTCTGCCCGGCCTCAACGCGATCGCCGAGTTTTGCATGCACTTCAATCCCCGCATGCGCGCTTACCGGATCGCCTGGCTTCGCGCGTCCGGCACCCAGACGCTGCACCGCCCAGCCCACCTGCGTGGTGTCGATCGAGATGATGAAGCCCGCCGCCTCAGCCGCCAACTGGGCGGATGCGGCAGGCTGATGAAACGCCTGCGGATTCTCGAACACGCCGGCGTCGCCGCCCTGCGCTTCCACGATCCCGACCCATGCCTTCCACGCCGCGCCCGACCGCAGCAGTTCATCCGAAGCTTGCCCGCCCGCTTCTGGACTGCCGGCACGCCCCGCCAGGTGCAGCATCCAGCCGGAGAGCAGATTCGTCAACTCAATCAGGTCGGCGGACATGGCATGCCGGCGGTTGCGCAGGATGTCGACGCACTCCATCACCTCCAGCCAGTTCCCCGCATAGCGGCCGATTGGCTGATCGTGATTGGTCATCAGCGCGACCGTGCGGGTACCCGCGGCCTTGCCGGTCTCGACCATCAGCCGAGCCAACAAACCTGCATCTTCTGGCCGGCGCATAAAGGCGCCTGAGCCGGTTTTTACATCCAGCACCAGCGCGTTCAGGCTCTCGGCCAGCTTCTTGCTCATAATGCTGGCGGTAATCAGATATGGCGACTCGACCGTGCTGGTGTGGTCGCGCAGCGCATACAGGATGCGGTCGGCAGGCACCAGCTTCGGTGTCTGCCCGATCAGGCAGGCGCCACACTGCCGCAACACCTGCTCGAACCGGCTGAGTGAGAGCTGGGTGTGGAAGCCCGGTATGGTCTCCAGCTTGTCCAGCGTGCCGCCCGTGTGACCCAGCGACCGGCCACTGATCATGGGCACGCAGATTCCCGGAACACCTTCAGGCGTCGGCCGCGCGACCCCCGCCGCGGCCAGGATCGGCGCGATCAGCAGCGACGTCTTGTCGCCCACCCCGCCGGTCGAGTGCTTGTCGATGGTGAACGTGTGCAGCGGCCTCGCATCGAAGGTCTCGCCTGAAAACCGCATCGCCTGGGTCAGCGCGGCAAGCTCCGCGGTCCCGAGGCCCCGCTGAAACACCGCCATCAGGAACGCCGCGGTCTGGGCATCGGTGATCCCCTGCTGCGCCACCACGGCATGAACGAACGCCTGAATCTCGGACTCCGGCAACATCTCGCCATCGCGTTTGCGGCGAATCAGGTCCTGCGCCTGGAACATGGGCTACCTTCCGGGTTGAGGCGCGCGGCGCGCCGTTCGTCGTGCCTGGCCTTCACCCCAGCTTGATGCATGCAGGCTCTATGCATCCAGACGCTATGCATCCAGACTGAAACTTGAAGGCAGCAGTTCTGCCAGGGTGCACGTGGTGACTCCGCCAGGAGATGGATACACAATGATCGCCGTCGGCGGCGCGAACTCCGCAATCGTCTGACGGCACGCTCCGCAGGGCTGGCAGGTGGATTGATTCAGGTTATGCACCACCACGGCGCGGATGCGGATCTCCGGACCGAATTTCGCGATCGCTGACGCAATCGCCGTCTGTTCGGCGCAGGTGGTCAGGCGATACGAGGCATTTTCGACGTTGCAGCCGGTGACGATCTCGCCGGAATCGAGCAGGATGGCCGCGCCCACGAAAAATCTGCTGTAAGGTGCGTACGCGTGATGCGCGGCGGCCTCGGCATGTCGGGCCAGCACATCCAACTGGGCATCCGGAAGAATGGAGGAAGAAGCCATGTTCTGGTGAGCTTATCGTCTCACACGCGCCTGGCAGCTTGACAGGCTCTTCATCCGCCCAGCGCCCGGCGCCAAGGTGTAAAACCCGTCCCGCTGCCACAGGGTATAACCAGAAGATGGCTTCCGGCCACACTCTCCTCACGCCCAATCAGCGCGCCGCACGGGCCCTGCGCCAGGCCGACGACTCCGCCCGCCGCGCCGCCGGCGAGACGCTTTGGGCTCCCCTCAACGTCCTTCCGCTGGAATCCTGGCTGGCCGCGCAATGGCGCCAGCGCCTGCTGGCCGGCGCCGAGAGCCGCATCCTGCTCAACCGATCGCAGCAGCACCTGCTTTGGAGCGGGATCATCACCGCCGACCCCGAAACCCCGCGTCTCCGATCGGCCGGCGCGCTGGCCGAGATGGCCGCGCGCGCCTGGAGCCTGCTCCACCTCCACGAGGGACGCGAACGCCTGCGCGACTTGCCGCTTGCCTCCGACGCCCGCGCCTTCGAACGCTGGACCCGCGCCTTCGAACGCCGCCTCGCACGGCTGCAGTCGATTACGCCGGCTGAACTGCCGGCCGCGATCGCGGCAGCGCCGACCCAGGTCCGCGCGGAGACGCTTACGCTCATCGATTTCGAACCGCACCCACCGGCTCTCGCCAGCCTGTTCGCCGCGCTCGAACGATCCGGTTTCTCCATCAACGTCCGCCAGAGCACCGCTCCACCGCAGACCGCCAGCCTCTTCGAGGCCAACGACGACACCTCCGAGCTTGAGACCGCGGCCCGCTGGATCCACTCGCGCCTGCAGGCGGACCCGCAAGCACGCATCGCCGTCATCGTTCCCGGCCTGGGCTCTGGAGAACCCGGCCGGCGGGCCGAGATCGATCGCGTCTTTGGCCCGATCCTCGCGCCCGCAACCCTGCCCATCACGGCGTCTGCCTGCGCTCCGATTTACGAGTTTTCGCTCGGCCATCCGCTCGCAGAACTCCCCATCACCATCGCGGCGCTCGATCTCCTTACCTGGCCGCACCAGGCGCTCCCGCTCGACCGCATCACTTCCCTGCTGCTCTCGCCGTGGTTCACCGGAGCAACCGCGGCGGTCGCCGAATTCGACGCCTTCCACCTGCGTCAGACCTTGCTGCTGCGCCCCGAACTGAGTCTCGATGCCACGTTGCGCCTCGCCCGGCAATCGCCGCACCCGCCTGGCAGCCTCATCGCGCGCCTGCAGGCGCTCGAACGCGCCGCGCAGCAAGTACCCGAGCGGCAGGCCTACAACGCCTGGGCGGAAAGCTTCCGCACCCTGCTTGAAGCCGCTCGCTGGTCTGATCACGCCGCCAGCAGCTCCCTTGCCTTTCAACAGCATCGCCGCTTCCAGGGCGCGCTCGATGAGCTTGCGACCCTCGACTTCGCCGCCCAGCAGCCCGACGCCCCGGCTTTGCCGGCCGCCAGCGCCGCGCTCGCCGCGTTCACCCGCATCCTGCAGCAGACGATCTTTGCCCGCCAATCCGAACACGCGCCGGTGCAGATCATGGGGCCGCTGGAGCTGGGCGGAACCCGCTTCGACGCGCTCTGGTTTCTCGGTGCCGACGACCTCGCCTGGCCCGCCACCCCTGCGCCCAGTCCGCTCCTGCCGTGGCAACTGCAGCGCGCGCTGGCTATTCCTGGCGCGGACCGCACCCGCGATGACCTGCGCGGCCATGCGCTGACCAGCCGCATCGCCCACTCCGCCGACGAGGTCGTCTTCAGCTTCGCGCGCCGCTCGGACGAGGGCGAACGCCGGCCCTCCCCACTGCTCTCCGCACTTCATCTGCAGCCGCTCGGCGTGGCTCCAAAGCCACCCGCCCAACTCATCTCAGCCCCTGCAGCCCTTGAGCTTTTTCCCGATGACGCCACGCTTCCGCCTCTGCCAGACCGGCCGGCCGGCGGCGCCGGCATCCTCCAGCACCAGGCCGCCTGTCCGTTTCGCGCCTTCGCCGAGCTCCGGCTTTTCTCCACGGAGCCCGCCAGCCGCACTCCCGGCTTCGACGCCCGCGAGCGCGGCATCCACGTCCACGCCGTCCTCCAGGCGCTATGGGACAAACTGAAGACCAGCACCGCGCTGCGCGCCCTGCGCCCGCTCGAACGCGAAACTCTGCTCGCCGACATCATCCAGGAGACATTCGGCCCCATTCGCCCTGAAACCTCCTGGGACGCAGCGTACCTCGACCTGCAATCCCGGCGGCTGCGTACGCTGCTCTCATCCTGGCTCGACGTCGAAAGCCGCCGGCCCCCCTTCAGCGTTCAGCCGACGGAGCAGAAGAAGCCCTTCGTTCTCGGTGGCGTCACCTTCGACCTGCGCATCGACCGCGTCGACCATGCGGGCGGCGGCGACGTGCTCCTCGACTACAAGACCGGGCTCGCCAGTCCCGCGGCCTGGCTTGGTGCGCGCCCGGACGAGCCCCAACTCCCGCTCTATGCGCTGCTGACCGATGCCGAGGCCCGGCAAAGCGGCCGCCAGCTGGCCGGCGTCGCTTTCGCCGTGCTTCGGCCAGGCGACGGCCTCGCCCTGACAGGCTTCGCAGACGACGATACCGTCTTCGGCAAGACCGCCAGCATGAACGCCGCCACACTCGAAGACCAGCTCACCGAATGGCATCAGATCCTGACCAACCTTGCCCGCGCCTACGCTGCCGGCGACACCGCCGTCGATCCCAAGCTCTACCCCAGAACCTGCAGCCGCTGCACCCAGCGCATGCTCTGCCGCCTGGACCCCGCCGCGCTGGTCGCAATCTCCGACGAAGACGACGAAGACGCCCATGCCTGACCTGCTTCAGTTTCCCGCCACCCTCTACCGGGCCGAAAATTCCGACGTTCCCGACGCGGCGGAGCGCGCACAGGCGCTCGACATCACGCGTTCGTTCATCGTCGAGGCGCCCGCCGGCTCAGGCAAGACCGGCCTGCTCATCCAGCGCCTGCTTAAGCTCCTGGGCAGCCCCAGTGTCACCGACCCCGCACAGATCCTTGCCATCACCTTCACCCGCAAAGCCACGCACGAGATGCGCGACCGCATCCTGGCCCAGCTTGCCGCCGCTCGCCGCGGCGATCCCGTCTCCGGTGCCTTCGAAGAGGCTACGCGGCTGCTCGCCGAAGCCGCCCTCGAACGCGACCGCCAGCTTGGCTGGAATCTCCTCGACCATCCCGGCCGGCTCAACATCCGCTCGATCGACTCGCTCTGCACCCAGATCGCCGAGTCGCTGCCAATTCTCTCCGGTGCCGGCGGGCAATCCCCCGTCGAAGATGCCGGCGAACTCTACGCTGAAGCCGCTAGCATCACCCTGCTTCTGCTGGGCGGCCCGGACACCGCCCTCAACGATGCGCTCGAAGTGCTTCTGCTGCATCGCGACGGCAATCTGGCCGACTGCGAAAAGCTGATTGCCGAGATGCTTCCCTGGCGCGACCAGTGGGCCAACCTCGTGCCGGTCACCGCGGACCAGCTCACCGGCGACGACCTCGAACATGTCACGCTTCCGCGCATCGAAAAGGCGCTCGAACATGCGATCTGCCGCGCCCTTACAGAGCTGGACCGGCGTATGCCGCCGCCGCTGCTCGACGATCTGGCCGCGCTCGCGCGCCGCATGGCGCGCGCTGAGGGATACCAGGGTGCAGAGTCGCCCATCGCCCTCTGCTGCGAACTCACACGCGCTCCGGGTACTGCGGCGGCCGATGTGGACCACTGGCGCGCGCTCGCCCGGCTCGTCCTTGCTCCCTCGTCGCAGGAATGGCGCAAACCGCGCGGTCTCTCGACCCGCAACCTGGGCTTTGAACTGACTGCGGTCGACAAGGCCGAACTGGCCGGCGTGATCGAATCGCTCAGCAGCGTTCCCGGACTCCAGGAGGCGCTCTGCTCGCTCAGCAAGCTGCCGCCGCTGCGCTACCCTGCCGAGCAGTGGTACGTCGCCAAGCGGCTCTTCCGTGTACTCAGCCGCGCGCTGGTGGAGCTTCAACTCGTCTTCGCCGCTCGCAGACAGTGCGACTTCACCGAATTCTCGCTGCTCGCTCGCCAGGCGCTCAGGAATGCCTTCGCGCACGACGACCTGGCAGCCTCGGCCAACCTGCACCTGCAGCACCTGCTCGTGGACGAGATGCAGGACACTTCGGCCGCGCAGTACGAGCTCATCCGCCTGCTCACCCAGCACTGGGACGGGCACACCCAGACTGTCTTCCTGGTCGGCGACCCCAAGCAGTCCATTTACCTGTTCCGGCAGGCACGCGTCGCCCGCTTCCTCGCCACACTGCGCACCGGCCGCCTCGGCGACCTGCCGCTGAACCCGCTGTACCTGACCGCCAACTTCCGCTCCCAGGCCGGCCTCGTCCACTCCTTCAACCAGACCTTCTCGGCCATCTTTCCCGCGCCGCCTGAAGCCGGCCAGTCCAGCGCCACGAACCCGGAGACCGTTCCCTTCCGCCATGCGCATGCTACTCGCCCGGCGGCCAGTGGACCGGATCTGGTCTGGCACGCCACCTTGACTCCGTACGATCCGGCGAACAGGTCGCTCAACCACC
The DNA here is from genome assembly GCA_903970285.1 of Rhodanobacteraceae bacterium. Lineage (GTDB taxonomy): Bacteria > Acidobacteriota > Terriglobia > Terriglobales > Acidobacteriaceae > Edaphobacter. The sequence goes on from CAJCHN010000071.1 coordinate 9,947, forward strand.
AGATGGAGATCCGCCGCAACGCGGCCGAGATCCGGCGCATCGTCGAACAGCGCATCGAGCAGTGGCGCAGCCGCCCAACGGTTAGCCCCGGGCATTTTCCCAGGATCGCCGTGCTGGTGCGCAATCGCACCCACCTGATCGAGATCGTCCGCGCCTTTAAGCAACCCGGCGAGACCGGCGCCATTCCCTTCCGCGCGGTCAAGATCGAACCCCTCGCTGAACGCCAGGAAGTGCTGGACCTGCTGAGCCTCACTCGCGCCCTGCTGCACCCGGCCGATCGCACCGCCTGGCTGGCGCTGCTGCGCACGCCCTGGTGCGGCCTCACTCTCCGCGATCTGCACCTGCTCGCTGGCCAGGACGACCGCCGCTTGCGGCGCCACACCGTCCTGCAGTTGATCGAACAGCGCGGCGATCTGCTCTCGGAAGACGGGCAGCAGCGCCTGCGCCCGTTCTGGACCATCCTCGCCGCGGCGCTCGCCGCACGCGGGTCCATGCCGCTCTCCCGCTGGGTCGAGCGCACCTGGCGCGCGTTCGGTGCCGAGGCCTTCGCAAGCGCGGAAGAACTGGCCAACGTCCACCGATTTCTGCAACTGCTTGACCAGCTTGAGGCGCAGCCGCAGCCAGTTACGATCCAGTCGCTCTCAAGAGGTCTCGCCGGGCTTTACGCCGCCGCTTCATCCGCCGAAGACGCGGTCGACCTGATGACCATCCACAACGCCAAGGGACTGGAGTGGGATGTGGTGCTGGTGCCGCAACTGGAGAGCGGCAGCGGCCGCAACCGGCCGCGCCTGCTCGAGTGGCTGGAACTGGAGGCCGGAGCCGACGCGGACCTGGACCCGGAGATTGCCCACGGCATCCTGGCGCCCGTGCCGTCGAAGGGAACCTCGTCGCAGGCGCTCAACCAGTGGCTGCGTTCGGTCGCGAGCCGGCGAGAAGCCGCCGAGCGGCAGCGCCTCTTCTATGTCGCGTGCACGCGCGCGCGCGAGGAGTTGCACATTTTCGCCGCACCGGCGCAGAAGAAGAACGGCGAGCCTGATCTCCAGAGCGACAGCCTGCTGAAGGCGGCATGGCCTGCCGCCGCGCCGTTCTTCGCAGCAGCCGCCCACGCGCCGCAACAAACGCCGGGTAGACTCGATCAGATCGCCGCCGCGGGAATCGCGCTGGTTCCGCCGCCGGCCCGCCCGGCCCGCACCGTGCAGCGGATTCCGCTGGGTGCGATGCACGCTCCGCCGCCGCCGCCGCCGGAGCAGGGCCGGGCTGGCCCGTTCCGGTCTTTTGCGCGGCCGGAGGGCTCTCTTCTAGCGCGCGGGGTGGGAAATGCGCTGCACGCCCTGCTCGAACTGGTGGCGCAGCGGGTGAAGTCCGGCGACAGCTTCGCTACGCTGCTCGGCGACCTGCCCGGGTGGACGCCGCGCATCATCAAGGTGCTGCGCGCCCAGGGGCTGGCGCCGGATGCAGCGAGCCGGCAGGCTGCAGGCGTGCTCCGCGCGCTCACCCGCACGCTCCACGATGCGGACGGGCGCTGGATCCTGAGTCCGCATCCGGAAGCGGCGTCCGAGGCAGCGCTGGCGGCGGGCGCAAGCAGCATCGGGAGCAGCATCCGGCTTGACCGGACCTTTCTGGCCGGCGCGCTGCCGCAGTCCGAAGGCAGCAGTCATCGCTGGATCGTCGATTTCAAGACCTCGACGCACGGCGCGGGCGATCTCGACGCCTTTCTCGACCGCGAGCGCGAAAGCTATGCGCCGCAGCTCGAACACTACGCCGCGCAGCTTGCCCCGGGCGGTCTGCCGATCTGCCTGGCGCTCTACTATCCGGCGCTGGCGAAGCTGGTCTGGTGGCGATTTGGCGCAGAATGAGGATCTCCCGCCCCCTCCTGCCGATTGTTGCTTATATTCTTCATAACAGAACACTTAGGAGTGGTACACGAAATAAAGCTGCACCAGGAGTCATGCAGGGGTCAGGGAAGAAAAGGAGCTGTCGTTTGCTTCGCGTTCCAACCGGCGCGATCCACACCCTTGATGAGCAGCCAGAGCATCAGGGACGCCATCGCCAGGAACATGGGTGCGATGACGTAGGGCAGGTTGTACCTGGGCGCAAGCACCAGGAGAAAGTTTTCGGCGATGAAGCTGGCCCCGCCCAGGATCAAGATCGCTCCGATCGCGCGCGGCAGGTAGCCGGAGCGAAGGATCAAGTAGCCGCGCACCGCCGCCGCGCCGCCATAGAACATGGCGAAGATGCCGAAGCCGTATCCATAGATGGTGAGGCAGAGATAGGTGAGGGCGGCCTTCGCTTCGGGCGAGATCACCCGCGCGACATCGGCATCGACAGCCGGAAGCGCGGCGGCAAAGTAGAACAGCTCGCCGGCGGCAAAGATCGCTGTTCCCATGAGCCCGAAACACGCCGCCAGCAGCGACAGGGTACGGCTGACGGGCCGAAGCAGCGCGTACAGCAGGACGTTGAGCGTGATGTCGCAGGCCGCTTCGACCAGGTAAGCGGCGAAGCTGGAGCGGAAGAGTTCTACCGAACCAGCCAGGCGCTGCGCCGTCGCGGCCAGGTCGCTGGCGATGAGCAGCGTATTCGGCACATAAGACTCGCCCCATCCACCGGCCACGATGGTGATGAGGTAAAGAACTCCGATGCACCGTGCGTACTGCCGTGCTGTGGCTGCGTTCATCACACACCTCGCCGTGCGATGAGGTACGTTGGCTTGGGGTTTATGGTTCCTGAAGGAACGCAGGCGTTCTGCGACGCCGCCTATCGGGGATGTTCCACCGCTTCGTACACGTCGATCCATGCGAGCTTCGCCGGGGCAAGCGGCAGCTAGAGGCCTTCCACCAGCAGCGCCTGACCTGGTCGCTGGTTGAGCTGCTGAACGGCCGCCCCTGATTGCTGAACGGCCGCCGCCGGATCGGTCTTCCTACTTCTTGCTCATGCTGTGGCGGACGTCGGCGCCGCGAACCCAGAAGATGACATCCTCGGCGATGTTGGTGGCGTGGTCGCCGACGCGTTCGAGGTTGCGCGAGATGATGAGGGCGTTGAGCGATTGCGGGGTCAGTTCGGGCCGCTCCTTGATGAGTGAGCTGAGCGCGCCGAAGGCCGCGTCGTTCATCTCGTCCACCTGGTCGTCCATCTTCAGCACCGCCTCGGCCGACTCGGCGTCCGCTTCGACGAAGGCTTCGAGCGCTTTCCGCACCATCGCCGAGGCGAGCGACGCCAGCCGCGGGATATCGACCGGCAGATCGGTGTTGGCGAAGGCGCCCATCTCGCGCACCCGCACCGCGATATTGACCGCCTGGTCGCCCACGCGCTCGAGGTCGGCGTTGATGCGGATGACCGAGAGGATGAAGCGCAGATCGATAGCCATGGGCTGCTCCATGGCGAGCAGGTCGAGCGCCATCTGGTCAATTTCGCGCTCGAGCCGGTTGATGGCCGGTTCGGAACGGAAGACCTGCTCGCAGATGCTGAGGTCGCGGGTACGGTAGGCATCGATCGACCGGGTGATCGCCTGTTCCGCCATGCCTGCCATCACCAGGAGCCGCTGTTTCAGGTCGTCCAGACTCTGTTGAAACTTGATGCGGCCCGCCATCAGCCAAATCTCCCGGTGATGTAGTCCTCGGTGCGCTTGTCGCTGGGGTTGGTGAAGATCTTGTGGGTGGAGTCGAATTCGACCATCTTGCCGTTCAGGAAGAAGCCGGTATTTTCCGCCACGCGGGCTGCCTGCTGCATGTTGTGGGTCACGATGACGATGGTATATTGCGCCTTGAGCTGGAAGATGAGGTCCTCGATCTTGGAGGTGGAGACGGGGTCGAGCGCGGAGGCGGGCTCGTCCATCAGCAGGACCTCGGGGTCGACGGCGATCGCGCGCGCGATGCACATGCGCTGTTGTTGACCGCCGGAGAGGCTGGCGCCGGACTTCTTCTTCAGGTCGTCTTTCACCTCGTCCCACAGGGCGGCCGCCTTGAGGGAGCGTTCGCAGGTCTCGTCCAGAATGGCGCGGTTGCGGAAGCCGTTCAGCTTGAGTCCGCTCACCACGTTGTCGTAGATGGACATGGTGGGGAAGGGATTGGGCCGCTGAAAGACCATGCCGACGCGGCGCCGGATCTCGACCGGCGAGATGTCCTTGTAGATGTCGAGGTCGCCCATCTTCACCGTGCCGGTCGCGCGTGCGATGGGGTTGGTCTCGTGCATGCGGTTCAGGCAGCGGACGAAGGTACTCTTACCGCAGCCCGAAGGCCCGATCAGCGCGGTCGCGTGGTTGGCCGGGATGTGCAGGTTGATGTCCTGCAGGGTGTGCGTGGTGCCATACCACGCGTTCAAATGCTCGACCAGGATCCCGACTCCCACTTAATTTCCTCCCTTGAGTTCGCCGCGGCTCGCAAAGATGCGAACCAGCGTGACCGACACCATGATCATCACGATTAGGACGAGTGCGCCGGCCCAGGCCAGGCGGTGCCACTCGTCGTACGGCGACATGGCGTACACAAAAATCTGCAACGGCAGTGCCGCAATGGGCTCGTTCAGCTTGAGGCTCCAGAACTGGTTGCCGAAGGCGGTGAAGAGCAGCGGCGCGGTCTCTCCCGCGACCCGGGCGAAGGCCAGCATGCAGCCGGTGATGATGCCCGGCGACGCGGTGCGCAGCGCGACCGAGAGCGTGGTGCGCCAGCGCGGCACACCCAGCCCGAGCGCGGCCTCGCGGATGGAGTGAGGCACCGTCGCCAGCATCTCCTCGGTGGTGCGGGTGATGGTGGGAATCATCATGATGGCCAGCGCGACGCCGCCCGAGAAGGCCGAGAAGTGCTTCTGCTCGACGACGATGAGCGCGTACACCGCGATGCCCATGACGATGGACGGCACGCCGTTCAGCACGTCGGCGGTGAAGCGCACCGCGTTGCCCAGGAACGTGCCTCGCCCGTACTCCGCCAGGTAGACGCCGGCGGCAATGCCGATGGGGATGCCCATGGCGCTGCAGATGGCCAGCACGATGCCGGAGCCTACGATCGAGTTCACCATGCCGCCGCCAGCCTCGCCTACGGGCGCGGGGATTTTGGTGAAGAACGCCAGGTTGAGCGAGCTGGCACCCTTGTAGACCAGGTAGAAGAGGATCGCGACCAGCGGCACGATCACGAGCACGGTGGCCAGGATGGCTGCGGCCGTGACCAGGTAGTTCATGCCGTTACGCCAGGTGTTGTTCAGCCGCATGGCCCGTGCGGTGAAGTCCATGGGCGGCCGCTGCGGCGTCTGATTGGGAGAAGACGGGGACGGCTGGTTGGGAGACGAGAGATTCGACGTGCTTGCCATGCTCAGGCCACCCTTGCTGGAGCGCCGCGTGTCACCGCCCACACCAGCAGGCGGGCGATGCCGTTCACTACGATGGTGACCAGGAAGAGCGCGAGGCCGATCTCGATCAGCGCGCTCAGGTAGAGATCGCCCGAGGCCTCGGAGAATTCGTTGGCGATCACGCTGGCCAGCGTGTATCCGGGAGCGAACAGGCTTTTGCTGATGGTGGGGCTGTTGCCGATGACCATGGTGACGGCCATGGTCTCGCCGAGCGCCCGGCCCAGGCCCAGGATGATGGCCCCGACGATGCCGATGCGCGCGTTGCGCAGCACCCCGGTGCGGATCATCTCCCAGCGCGTCGCGCCCAGCGCCAGCATGCCCTCGCGCTGCGCGCTCGGCACCGCCAGCATGATGTCACGCGTGATGGAGGAGATGATGGGGAGGATCATGATGGCGAGGATGATGCTCGCGGTGAGCAGGCCCACGCCGAAGTTGTCGCCTTCAAACAGGTGCGTCCAGCCCAGGTACCTGACCAGGAACGGACCCAGCGTGTCGCGCATGATGGGCACCAGCACGAACACAGCCCAAAGGCCGTAGACGACGCTGGGGATCGCGGCCAGCAGCTCGGTGAGGAACGAGATGGGTGCGCGCAGCGCCCGCGGGCAAAGCTCGGTCAGGAAGATGGCCACGCCCAGCGCCAGCGGCACCGCCATGGCAAGCGCGAGCAGCGAGGAGGCGAGAGTTCCGTAGATAAACGGGAACGCGCCGAACTGGCCACTCACCGGGTCCCAGCTGGACCCGGTAAAGAAGCCGAAGCCGAACTTCGCCAGCGTCAGCTTGGACCGCACTACCAGGATCGTCGCGATGAACAGCACGATGAGGAAGATGCTGCAGGCGCACAGCAGCATCAGCAGAGCGAACGATTGATCCGCCAGCTTGCCGCTGCCACGCTGGTTCAGGAACTGGCGGATGGCCGAGGGCTCCGGCGGCGCTGTGCCGGAAGCTGACGTGCCGGTCCCGGGATCAGACGCAGGCGCGGCGCTGACGAACTCTGTCAGCGCGCGCTGCGGCGGGATCGGGCTGGTCGGTTTAAGTGGTTCGTTTACGGTCATGCAGAAGGTACTCTCCGCTTCTAAAACAGGAGGCCGCCGCCGGTGAAGCGGGCCGGCGGCTGATGCCCGGAGCAAGCCTCCGCGGGGAAGCCGTAGGGTGCGTGGCAGAGGCTCCTGGCCGCTTACGGCCTGCGCCTTCTAATGCAGCTGCGAGATGGTCTGGTGCACCCGGTCCGCGACCGCCTTGGGCAGCGGAGCGTAGGTCATACTCGCGGCCTCGGACTCGCCGTGCTCCAGCATCCAGTTCAGGAAGTCGACGATGATCTTACCCTTCGCAGGATCTTTCGCCGGATTCGGAATCAACAGCCAGGTGAAGCTCGAAATGGGGTAGGAGTCAGCGCCGGGTGCATCCGTGATCGAAACCCGGTAATCGGGCGGAATGTTCCTGGCGTCGGCCGCTGCTGCCGCGGTCACGCCGCTGGTCGAGGCCTTGATGAATTTGCCATCGTGATTCCGCACCAGGCCGAACTGCATGTGATTGGCCTCGGCATAGATCAACTCCACGTAACCGATCGAGTAAGGAGCCTGGCGCACCATGCCGGCCACGCCCTCATTGCCCTTCTGGCCGACGCCAACCGGCCAGCTCACGGAGGTGTTCTTGCCGACTTTTCCATTCCACTCGGGGCTGACCTTGGAGAGCCAGTCGGTGAAGATGTAGGTGGTTCCGCTGCCGTCCGAGCGATGCACCACCAGGATCTGCTTGTCGGGCAGGTTGATGCCGGGGTTCTCCCTGGCGATGTACGGATCGTTCCACTTGGTGATCTTGCCCAGGTAGATGCCCGCGAGCGCGTCCTGCGAGAACTTTAGCTCGGCGTTGACGCCGGGAAGGTTATAGGTGGGGACGACCGCTCCGAGAACCGTGGGGATATGCACGATCTTGATCTTCGACGCCTGGAGTTGCTGGTCGGACATCGGGCCGTCGCTGGCACCGAAGTCCACCGTCCCCTCGGTGACCTGGCGGATGCCGCCACCGGAGCCGATGGGCTGGTAGTTGATCTTGATCCCGCCATGCTGCTGGCTATATTCGCTGAACCAGCGCGAGTAGATTGGGTTGGGGAAGGTTGCCCCCGCTCCGTTGATGTCCTGGGCACGTGCCGTAGCGGCAGCAAAAAGCGGAAGACTCGCAAGGAGTCCGGCGGCAAAGAGCTTCAGTTTCAAGGTTCCCCCTAAGTTCCGGTGCGTGAAAGCACACTACCCCTGAGTCTGCGGGGATTGTGTTACGGGCAGGTTACATCGTCATAAAATGGGCGAGAATGGTACCCAATCTGCTGAAAAGACAGGCTGATCACCCTACCGGATAGAGCGCCCGGGGAAGCGTGAAGATGAAGTTGCTGCCCTGGTTCAGTTCGCTTTCGGCGCGGATGGTGCCGCCCTGCGACTGCACCATGTGGCGTGCGATGGCCAGGCCGAGGCCGGTGCCGCCCGATTCGCGTGAGCGCGTCTTATCCACCCTGTAGAAGCGCTCGAAGATGCGGCTCAGATGCTCGGAGGCAATGCCCGCACCGAAGTCGCGCACGCTGAACTCCACCGCGTCGAAGGGCTCCGCCACCTCCCGCGCCGAAATCACAATGCGAGAGTGAAAGCCGTTCTTCGGCTGCCCATACTTGATAGCGTTTTCGATAAGGTTGCCAAGCACCTGCATGACGGCGTCGAAGTCCGCGAACACCTGCGTCCGGGTCACCTCACCGAGCTCGAGCACCGCCTCGTTCTCCTGCACCAGACCGCTCATCGCCTTGACCGCGTCGCGCACCAGCACATCCGCCGCCACCGGCGCCGGATGCAGCTCGACCGTGGGCGCTTCCACCCGGGCCATCACCAGCAGGTCTTCGGTCAGGCGATTCATGCGCGTGGCGTTCTTGAGGATGGTAGAGAGGAATTCGCGCGCATGCGGACTCAGATTCGCCTCGTGATCGAGCAGCGTCTCCACGTAGCCGGTGATCGAGGTGAGCGGGGTACGCAGTTCGTGCGAGACGTTGGCCACGAAATCCCGCTGCGTCCGCTCCACCTCCTCGATACGGGTGACGTCGTGCAGCACCGCCACCGCGCCGCCCCCCGGCATGGGGGACGCGTTCACCTCGAAGATGCGTCCCGGCACCAGCGAGGTGGAGCGCCGGACGCAAACCTGCCGTTCACTCAGCGCCGACGCGACACAGTCCAGCACGTCCGGATCGCGCACCGTGTGGACCAGCGCATGGCCCACCTTGGGCGAGGCCACCGCTCCGGTAGCGCCGCCCGGCACCAGCCGCCGCATGCGCTGATTGGTCCACTGGATGCGTCCCGCAACATCCACGGCAACCACCGGGTCCTGCATGGAGTCCAGCAGCGCCTCCAGCTCGCGCCGGCTCTCCGCCGCCTTGGCCAGCGAGTTCTGCACCTGCAGCGAGGCCGACGACAACGCATACGCCAGACCGTCGAAATCGCGGTAGCGGGTGGACATGGGAGCCTGCTGGCCCTCGATCAGCGAGTTGGCCGACTCCTGCAGCGGACGCAGAATGCGCCGCAGCGAATACGCCGTCCAAAGCGACATCAGCGCCGCCCACGCCAGCAGCAGCCCGATGACCGCCGGCAGCGACAATGGAGGCAGCGCCTCGCGGACTACCAGCACCGCGCCAGCAGCCAGCACCAGGCGGACGAAAAGCTTGAAAAACAGACTGCGCGTCATGCTGCTCGCCTGAGCAAATCTCCTGTGGATGTCGTGGCAGGATGCGAAAGCTACGCGGTTTTCTGACCAGGGTAATGGCTGGAACATCCACGCCCGGCACCAGAGAATCTGCTCGATCTATCGATACAGCCTAGTGTAGCGTCTCCTGACTCGAAACTCCCTTGGGGATTTCGAACCGGTAACCCGCGCCGCGCATGGTCTTCAGGTAGCGTGGCGACTCGGCATCTTCCTCGATCTTCTCGCGGATTCGGCGCACGTAGACATCCACCGACCGCGGCGTGACAAAGCGGGCGTCGCCCCACACCGCGTCCAGCAGGTGGTCGCGGCTGAACACCCGCCCGGGATGCCGGGCCAGGTAGTCCAGCAGCCGGAATTCGGTCGCGGTGGTGGTCACCAGCTCGCCGCGCACCCGCAACTGCATGGCCCCGGCATCGATCTCTACCTGCTCGAACTTGACCACCGAAGGAACCGTCGGCCGCTCGAAGCGGCGCAGCACCGCCTTCACCCGGGCGACCAGCTCGCGGGTGGCGAACGGCTTGGTGATGTAATCGTCGGCACCGAGCTCCAGCCCATGCACGCGATCGTTCTCCGCCGCCCGGGCGGTCAGGAAGATGATCGGAACCACGCTGAGCGCGGCATTCTGCCGCAGCCGCCGGCACAGGTCGAGCCCATCGCCACCCGGCACCATGATGTCCAGCAGGAACAGCGCCGGCGGCTGCCGTTCAGCATCGGCCACGATACCGCCGATCGCCAGGTACGGACGTACCGTGAATCCAGCGCTTTCCAGGTGATACTGCACCAGCCGGGAGATGTCGGCATCATCTTCCAGCACAAAGATCGTTTGACTCAATCGCTGAACCTCACTTCCATCGGCAGCGGAACACAACCCACTCAGGTTGGCGTGCTGCACCATTTGCAAGCCTAGCCCACTCCGCCTAAACCTTTGCAAATAGACGATGAATCTGCAATTCCGGCGCAGACTTCGGGGTACCCCGCAGACGCGTCCGGAACACCCTGGATCATGTACCATCGGGATATCCGCAGGACGACCATCGAGGGATCCGGATGATGCAAACTTCGCACCTCGTGCTGTGCGTGGACGACGAGACGATCGGCCTTCAGGTCCGGCGTCTCCTGCTCGAACGCGCCGGCTACCGGGTGCTGACCGCGCCCGACGGATACTCCGGGCTCGACGTCTTTGCCCGCGAGCCGGTCGAAGCCGTGGTGCTCGACTTCGCCATGCCCGGCATGAGCGGCGGAGAGGTCGCCCGGCGCATGCGCCAGGTCAAGCCGCACGTACCCATCCTGATGCTTTCGGCGTATACCAGCCTGCCCGCGGAGGTGACGGAGACGGTCGATCTGGCGATGACCAAGGGTGAAGGCGCGCCTGCACTGCTCACAAACCTGGGCAGCCTGATCTCGGCCCGCGCATCTCACTGTTCGTAAGAGGTGCGCGAGGCTCTTGTGAACGCTTCCAGCTTCGACCACATCCTGAAAAAGGTGGTCATCGTTCCGGTCATCGCACTGCTTGCCGGTGCAGCCATTCTGGTCTGGCAGATCCGCGAGTCCACCAAGACGGTCAACGTCATTGAAACCTGCGACCGCCGTATCGCGCTGACGCTCACCATCGAGAAGCTGGTGCTCGACCAGGAGACCGGGCTCCGGGGCTACGAGATCACCCACGATCCGCGCCTGCTGCAGCGCTACTTCGACGCCCAGGCGGAGCTACCGGGCGCGTTCGATCGCCGTGAAGCCCTGGTAAGAATCGCGCCCCGCCGCAGCGAGCTGACCGGGATCCGCAATGCCTACGAGACCTGGCAGCAGGCCTTCGCCCGACCGCTGATCGCCACCATTCAGGCCGGCGGCAGCACCAACGACGTGAACCTGAACCTGCGCGGCAAGTTGATGATGGACGATTTCCGCGAACGCATTGCCAACCTTAACCAGGTCACGGAGAAGTTCCGGGACGACTCCGTCACCCGCTGGCACCGCCAGATCCTGAACATGATGGTTGCCCTGCTCGGCGCCGCCCTGCTGCTGGGACTGGTGCTCGGCTTCTATACACGGCGTCTGATCCAGCAGGTGTCGACCGCCTTTCGGCAGTCGCACGACGCGCTGCGCTTCCGCGCCGAACAGACCTTCCGCTCGGAGGAGAAGCTACGCACCACCCTGCGCTCGATCGGTGACGGCGTCATCACCTGCGACACGGAGGGACGCGTGCTCACCCTGAACGATACCGCGCAGGAGCTGACGGGGTGGACCGAGCGCGAAGCCCGTGAGCAGCCGCTTGCCGAGGTCTTCCCGATCTTCGACGAGCAGACGGGCCAGCCCCGCGCGGATCCGGTCGCCCGCATCGTGCGCTCCAATCAGCTGCTGCGCCCGGAGAATCACACGCTGCTGCGTCGCCGCGACGGTTGCGAGCTCTTCATCGAGGAGAGCGGCGCGCCGATCCGCGACAAGCAGGGCCAGCCGGATGGCGTCGTCATCGTGTTTCGCGATGTCACGATGGCCCGCAAATCGCAGCAGGCGCTGCTCGCCAACGAGAAGCTTGCGGTCGCCGGCCGGCTGGCCGCCTCGATCGCCCACGAGATCCACAATCCGCTCGACAGTGTCTCCAACCTGCTCTTTCTCATGGATGGCGTTGCCGACGACGGCGAACGCGACCACTTCCTCGCGCTCGCCAAGCAGGAGATCGCCCGCGTCACCCAGATCAGCCGGGCCATGCTGAGCCTCTACCGCGAATCCCGGGCTCCGGTGCTCATCGATCTGCGAGAGATGATCGAGTCGATCCTGCTGCTGATGGACAGTCGCTTCAACACGCTCCGCGTCCACATCTCGCACGACATCCCGAATGACCTCTGCGTCCGCGGCTTCCCCGCCGAGCTGCGCCAGGTGTTTACCAACCTACTGACCAACGCCGCCGAAGCCACCGGGCCGGACGGCACCATTCATATTGCCGGACGTTTTGTCACGGCCGGACCGGACGACGACGGCGCCCGCCGCGAACAGGGCGCCATGATCACCATTGAAGACAATGGCCCCGGGATCCCCGAAAACATCCTGCACCAGCTCTTTCAACCCTTCTTCACCACCAAGGGCGAACGCGGCACCGGCCTGGGCCTGTGGATCAGCCGCGGCATCATCACCAAGCACGGCGGCACCATCGAGCTCACCAGCTCCACCGGCGAAGCGGACCACGGCACCACCGTCAGCGTCCTGCTGGCCGTCGATCCGGTGATCGATGTGGCCGCGGCCTGAGCGCTCTCAGAGCCTCCGCACCATGCACAGGGTCAAGAGCTGACCGCCAGCCGGCTCTGCAGCACTTCGACAGAGAGCCTGGCCGCCTGCTCGCAGTCGCGTCGGCTCACGTCGAAGTGGGTCACAAAGCGCACCTGGTGGGTGCCGATGGCGCTCGACGCGACACCTCGGGTTCTGAGCGCCGCGACAAACTCGGCCGCGCCGCCGTCCTTCAGCGTGAAGATCACGATGTTGGTCTGCACTGCATCGAGATCGACCTCCACGCCCTCGGCCCCGGCGACGGCCTCGGCCAGCAGACGCGCGTTGGCGTGATCTTCATGCAGGCGCCCGGGCATCTCCGTCAGGGCGATGATTCCCGCCGCAGCCAGTACGCCAGCCTGCCGCATCCCGCCGCCCAGCGCCTTGCGGAAGATTCGCGCCTCGTCGATCGCCGCCCGGCTCCCCACCAGCATCGATCCCACCGGCGCGCCCAGCCCCTTCGACAGGCAGAACATCACAGTGTCGAAGCCCCGCGTCAGCTCCGCCACGCCCAGCCCCAGTGCGGCCGCCGCGTTGAACACCCGCGCGCCATCCAGGTGCACCGGCAGCCCGGCAGCCCGCGCGCCCGACCAGATCTCTTCGAGCACCGGCAGCGGAGTCACCGTCCCGCCAGCCATGTTGTGCGAGTTCTCGAGCGCGATCAGGCCGGTCTGCGCCTTGTAGTAAATCTTCGGCGCAATCGCCGGCCGAATGTGCGCCCAGGTCAGAATGCCTCGCTCCGCCGCCACCGTACGCGCCACGCAGCCGGAGTAGGCCGCCATCATCGCCATCTCCCAATCGAGCACGTGCGCCCGCGACTCGCACAGCACCTCCTGCCCGGGCCGCGTATGCAGCCGGATGGCGATGGAGTTGCCCATGGAGCCGGTCGGGACAAACAGCGCCGCCTCGCGCCCGAACAATTCGGCGGCCAGCTCCTGCAGGCGGTTCACGGTGGGGTCTTCGCCGTACACATCGTCACCCACCTCGGCGCTGGCCATGGCGGAACGCATGGCCGCAGTGGGCCGGGTCACGGTATCGCTACGCAAATCGATCATTCTGTCTCCCCTCGTCACCGATAAAAAACGAAAACACACGAAGCTTCCAAGACCCTACGGCGTGGCACGTTCTTCGAGAACTCCACGACGTGCCGGGCGCTAGGCCGCACTTGCAGTAGCTTCTGCAATGAGCAGCCGGCTGAAAACCTCATTCGACACCATCCGCCCCGCCTGCGTCAGCCGCAGCGCGTCGCCCTGGCGCACCAGCAATCCCGCCTCTTCCACCTCCGCGAGCGCGTCCTCCACCTCGTCCAGCATGGGGCCGAACTCCGCCCGCAGCGACCGCACGTCCACTCCCTCCGCCAGCCGCAGCCCGAGGAACAACGCCTCCTCGAAGCTCTCGCGCAGGCCCACGCGCTCAACCGTGCGCTCGAAAGCCCCCAGCCGGTCCACATACCCGCTCATGGAATCCGCATTCGCCCACCGGACAGCGCAGGCACTGACGCGCAGCATGGAATGCGCATCCATGCCGAAGCCCAGGTACGGCGCCCGCTGCCAGTACTTGCGATTGTGCCGCGACTGGCCGCCCGCCCGGGCAAAGTTCGAGATTTCGTACTGCCGCACACCACCCTGCTCCAGCCACTCGCCCGCCGCCGCGTACCAGTCCGCCGAGCGATCGTCCGCGGGCAGCGCACCCGCGCCGTAGCGCGTGCCGCCCGCCAGCGCCTCGCGTCCCAGCCGCGAACCTTCGTCGACTTCGAGCATGTATACGCTCACATGCTCTACCCCGCTGGCCAGCGCCTGATCCACGGTGAAACGCCAGCTTGCCTCGGTCTGGTGCGGCAGCCCGGCGATCAGGTCGACGCCCACGCGCTCGACGCCCGCCGCCGAAACCCGCGCGAGCTCCGCCCGGCACTCGGCACCGGTATGCAGCCGGCCCACCGCCGCCGCTTCCGCATCCACAAAGCTCTGCACGCCGAAGCTCAGCCGGTTCATGCCCGCGCGTTGCAATGCCTCGAGCGTCTGATCACTCAACTGCGCCGGCGCCGCCTCCACGGTGATCTCGGCAGCTTGATCGACCTCAAAATTCTCTCGGATGCCGGCAAACAGGCGCCGCACCAACTCCGGTGGCAGCAGCGACGGCGTCCCGCCGCCCAGGTAGATGGAATCCACCCGCTCCGGCAGCGCGACCCCCAGTTCACGGGCCCATGTACGCGCCGCCCGCATCTCCGCCAGCAGCCGCGCCACGTAGCTCTCCATCCGCGCCCCGGCAAACACCCCCGAAGCGAAGTTGCAGAAGCTGCACTTCGCCTTGCAGAACGGAATCGACACATAAACGCCCAGCATCCCTCGATTCTTTCACGTTCCCTGCCCGCGCCCTTGAGCCGTGAGCCCACTCCCCCAACACCTTCCGAAGCAAACGCCCGCCCCTGCGCATCTAAAATCGAGACACTGCATGAGCGACAAAGACCCGAAGAGCACCGGGGCCACGAAGCCCGAGGAAAAGTCCGCGGCCCGCACCCCCGACGACGACGTTGTCGGCAAGGTCTACGACGGCCGGCTCATGCGCCGTCTGCTCACCTACCTGCGCCCCTACAAGCTGCAGACCGCGGTCTCGGCCACCTGCATCCTGCTGCGCTCGTTCACCGATGTCGCCGGTCCGCTGCTGGTCAAGGTCGCAGTCGACACTTATATGACGCCGCACGCCCCCGCCACCTGGGCCAGTCGGCATCTCTCGCCCGCGCCCATGACCGGCATCACCGAGCTTGCCGGCCTCTACCTGCTCGCGCTCGTCATCTCCTTCGGCCTCGACTTCGCCCAGACCTACCTGATGCAGTGGACCGGGCAGAAGATCATGTTCGACCTCCGCCGCGAGATCTTCCGCCACATCCAGCTGCAGGACGTTGCGTTCTTCGATCGCAACCCGGTCGGACGCCTTGTCACCCGCGTCACCTCTGATGTCGACGCCCTGAACGAAATGTTCACCTCCGGCGTGCTCGAGATCTTCGGCAACGTCGTGATGCTGGCATTCATCGTGGTCATCATGCTGCGCATGAACTGGCCGCTCGCGCTGCTTACGCTCGCCGTGATCCCGCTCATCAGTCTGGCCACATCGATCTTCCGCAAGGCCGTTCGTACCAGCTACCGCGAGCAGCGCGCCGCCACCGCCAAGATCAACGCGTTCACCCAGGAGTACGTCTCCGGCATGTCGGTCGTGCAGCTGTTCAACCGGGAGCGCCGCGCGTTCCAGGACTTTTCCGCTGTGAACCTGGAAAACAAGCGCGCCTGGGCCGACGCCATCTTCGCCTACGCGCTCTACTATCCAGTGGTCGAGTTCCTCTCGTCCTTCGCCATCGCGCTGGTGCTGTGGCAGGGCGGCACCGCGGTCTGGCACAACCTGCCCTACGCCGCAGCCGGCCGGGTCGGCCCCGGCATCTTCGGCTCGGTCACGCTGGGCGTGCTCATCGCCTTCATCCAGTACGCGCAGCGCTTCTTCCGCCCGATCATGGAGCTCTCGGACAAATACAACATTCTGCAGGCGGCCATGGCCGCCGCCGAGCGCGTCTTCAAGCTGCTCGACCAGGCCCCGCTGATCGTCTCACCTGCGCGGCCGGTCGTGCCCTCGCCCGCCAGCCCCGACTACGGCAGGATCGAGTTCAAGGATGTCTGGTTCACGTACCAGAAAATGGACGAAGGCAGCCTGGATTCGGACCCATCCATCGAGTGGATTCTGCGCGGCGTCTCGTTCACCATTCACCCAAACGAGACCGCCGCCATCGTCGGCCATACGGGCGCCGGCAAGACCACGATCACCGCGCTCATGATGCGCTTCTACGACATCCAGCGCGGCGAGATCCTGGTCGACGGCATCGACGTCCGATGTCAGGACCTCAACGCGCTCCGCCGCCGCTTTGGCGTGGTTCTGCAGGACCCGTTCCTCTTCTCCGGCACCATCGCCGACAACATCCGCCTGGGCACCTCGTCCATCACCTCCAAGCGCCTCGAACGCGCAGCCGACGAGGTGAATATCGGCGACTTCATCCGCAGCCTGCCGCTGGCCTTCAACGAGCCGGTAAGAGAACGCGGAGCCGGCCTCTCCACCGGTCAGAAGCAGCTCATCTCCTTTGCCAGGGCGCTCGCCCACGATCCCGGCATCCTCATCCTCGACGAGGCCACCAGCTCGGTCGACACCGACACCGAGCATCGCGTGCGCCTCGCCCTCACCCGCATGATCACCGGCCGCACCAGTGTGCTCATCGCCCACCGCCTCAGCACCATTCAGAGCGCCGACACCATTCTTGTCATGCACAAGGGCCAGCTGCGCGAGCAGGGCACCCACCAGCAGCTGCTCGCACACCACGGCCTCTACTTCAAGCTTTACCAGCTCCAGTATCAGGACCAGGAGATCGTCGTCGCCTGACGACCCGTAGCCGCCCTAGCCCAGATCGCTGGGCGGCTCGTAGGGAAAGAACAGCACCACCACCGTGCCCGAGCGTCCCGGGCGGGTGCAGCTCCGGACGCAGATGCTTCCGTGGTGGCGTTCCACGATTCCCCTGGTAATCCAAAGTCCAAGTCCCGTGCCGGTGACCCCCTTCGTAGTGAAGAATGGCTCAAAGATGCGCGGCAGATCGGCTTCCGCGATGCCCGGCCCGTTGTCGGCAATGGACACACGCACCCCGAGGCGAAAACCATGGCCCCACTCCAGCGAACGCCGCACCCGCACCCACAGCAGGCCCCGCGGAGCCAGCGCTTCGACGGCGTTATTGATCACGTTGCCCAGCGCCTGACGCATCTCCCCGGCCAGGCACTGCAGGATCGTGTCGCCTTCATAGCGTCGCCGCACCACGATGCTCCTGGCCTCCATCCGAGGGCGATTCGCATTCAACAGCGCATCCACAATCTCCGAGATCCGCCGCGCTGAAGCCCGGTCCGCCTGGCGATGAAAACGGAGTGATTGCGTCGTCGCCTCGCTTACCCTTCGCAACTGCTCCTGCGCCATCCCCAGGTACTCTCGCGCCGCCGCATCCAGCGACTCATTGCCTTCGATCAGGTACAGAAGGTTGGTCAGGCCCTCGAGCGGATTGTTGATCTCGTGCGACAGCGTCGAGGCCAGCCGCCCTGCTACCGCCAGCTTCTCGCTCTGGCGCAGGCTCTCCTCCGCCTGCTTCTGCACTGCGATGTCGGTCGAAGTGCCGATCCACTCGACGATCTGGCCGTTCATGCCCCGGCGTGGCGCCGCCCGATGCAGAAACCACAGATAGCGGCCGTCCCGCCGCCGCAGCCGATACTCCGAGATGAAAGTGCCGCCGGTTTCAATCGCCTGCCGCCACAGTGCGTACGTCTCCGCCCGGTCCCTGGGATGGATGAATTCGCCCCAGCCCATGCCCAGGCAATCCTTCGGTTCGACCCCCAGGAAGTCCGCGCAGGTCTGGCTTACGTACTCGCACTCCCCCGCCGGACTGGCCGTCCACAGCAACTGCGGAATCGATTCGGTCAGCGTCCGCAGCCGCGCTTCGCTATCCGCAAGCTGTGTCCGGATGACGTTTTGCTCGGTGGTCTCCCGCTGGATCGACACCCAATGCGTATACCAGCCGTTCTCGTCGGCGATCGGCACCATCGAGAGCTCGACCCAGAACTTGCTGCCGTCCTTGCGGTAGTTGATCAGCTCTTCGCGCACCGGCTTCCACTGCTTCAGCGCCGTGCGAATCCGGTCGAGCGCCGCGCGATCGCTCTCCGGCCCCTGCAGCAGCCGGGGCGTGCGGCCCAGCACCTCGTCGCGGGAATAGCCGGTCATCTTCTCGAACGCGTCGTTCACATACAGGATGCGCGGTCCCGGCAGATCCACCGGTTCCGACTCGGTGATGAGCACCACGTCCTGCGCGCGCTCGACCGCAGTCGCCAGCATGCGCATCGCAGCCGATGCATTCTCCATCGCCTGCAGCGCCTGCAAGGCGCGATCGCCGGACACGGTGGGAGCGTCGCGCTCGTCCGATTCCTCATCCTGCTCGCGTCCCTCTTCCTGCTCGCGTTTCTCTTCCTGCTCGCGCTCACGCCCGGGGCCGCGAGGCGCAGAGAAACCGCTGTCGCCTGACAAGCACAACCATGGGGTCTCCGAGTCTGCTTTCACGGCATGCCTGCCTTCTCTGATAGCCGGCTTAAACCGGCTCCCCGGACCATTGATCGATGGGGCCAGTATCCATGGCGAGTAAACGAACAGTATGCCTAACTCTTCTCAAGGCGCAAGCGTTATGTCCGTCTGCCCGGACACACAACCAGCCTGCGTCTGCTTCACAAACCTCCATCCAAGCCCTCGATGACCGGCTCCGCCAGGGCCGCCGATTTCAATCCCACCTCGTCCATCAACCCGACCACACGCCCGTCCGGATCCTCAAGGAAAGCCATCCAGAGCTCGTGATCCGCCATCCGCGCCACCAGGTGCGCGCCCTGGGTCAATACGATCCCCTGGTCCACCAGCGCGGCACAAAGCTTCTCAATCCCGTAAACCTTGAAGTAGACAATCGTTCCACCCACCGGCAACGGTTCGGCCGCCGGCTCCGGCAGCCCCAGCATCACCCGCACCGTTCCGCACTGCAGGAACACCATGGTGCCCGCATCGAACAGGAACTGCAGTCCCAGCACGCCCTCGTAGAACTGCCGTGACCGCGCCAGATCGCTCACGGTCAGACCTATCTGCCCAATCCCCTCCACCTTCATTTCGCTCATCGCCGTCTCCTTTCGCTTGCAGAAACCATCTTCTCGCTCGCAGAAGCCATTTTGGCCACCGCCGCATCCACCAGACGCTGCACCTGCCGCTCCCGTCCCTCCACGCCGACCGGCCGGTAGACCGCCAGCAGGAGCATCCGGCGCTGCCGGTCGGTCAACGCCTTCCAGCCCTTCATCGCTCCTGCTCGATGCAGCGCCTGAACCAGGAAAACCGGGAGTTCGCGCTCTGCGTCCATGGTCAGCATCAGCCGCTCTGCCATGCGTTCCGCCCGCTTCTTTCGCGAGGCCTCGCTCTTCGGTTCCATCACCCACGCACTCAGTTCCTTCAGCATCCACTCCTTCAGCGCAAGCGTCCACGCGACCGCTTCTTGCTCTCCGTCGAACGCCTCGATCAGCAGCGCGGGCAGTTCCATCGCGGCCATTATCGCCAACCCACTCGATTTTTGAACCTCAACGTGCCAAAAAATCATCTTTTACTTCGAACGGCCGGGCTCCAGCAGGATCATGGTGGGCGTCCAGGCCAGTGATCGTCCACATCGTCTGTGCAGAGGAAGAACGGCACTCGCGTCCGGCACCGGGCGAAGCCACAGCAAACTCGCTCGAAGGGTCCTCATGAATGCCTGATGCAGAACAGAACTCCGCCCAGTGGAAGCCACGTGTCAATCCATGGCTGATCGCCGCCACCGTTGCCCTGGCCGCCTTCATGGAGGTTCTCGACACCTCGATCGCCAATGTCGCCCTGCCCCACATCTCCGGCGACCTTGGTGCAAGCCCCGATGAAGGCACCTGGGTGCTCAC
The DNA here is from genome assembly GCA_903970285.1 of Rhodanobacteraceae bacterium. Lineage (GTDB taxonomy): Bacteria > Acidobacteriota > Terriglobia > Terriglobales > Acidobacteriaceae > Edaphobacter. The sequence continues at coordinate 29,791 of CAJCHN010000071.1, forward strand.
CAGCTACCTGGTGTCGAACGCCATCGTTCTGCCCGCGGGAGCCTGGGCCTCCTCGGTCATAGGCCGGAAGAATTTCTTTCTCTCCTGCATTGTCATCTTCACCGCTTCCAGCTTCCTCTGCGGCCTTGCGCCCTCGCTGCCGATCCTGCTGCTTGCCCGCATCTTCCAGGGCGTGGGCGGCGGCGGCCTGCAGCCCATGGCCCAGGCCATCATGGCCGACTCCTTCGATCCCAAGAAGCGAGGTCAGGCGTTCGCTTTATATGGCCTGGTCGCCGTCCTTGCCCCTTCGATCGGACCCACCCTCGGCGGCTGGATCACCGACAATTATTCCTGGCGATGGATCTTCTACCTCAACATCCCAGTGGGTGTCCTGGCCTTCGTACTCGTGACTCGCTTCGTTGACGACCCGCCCTGGCTGAAGCACACGCGGGAAAATCTCAAGAACCTGGATTACGTCGGCATGGGCTTTCTCACCCTCGCCATGGGCGGCATGCAGATCTTTCTCGACAAGGGCGAAGAGAACGACTGGTTCGCCTCCAACTTCATCCGCTTCTTCTGCGCCTGCTTCGTCGTGGGGATGATTGGCCTGATCGTCTGGGAGTGGCGCCACAAGAACCCGGTGATGAATGTCAAGCTCTTCAAGTACAAGAACTTCGCCATCTGCTGCCTGCTGATGGCCCTGGTCGGCGGCGTGCTCAATGCCTCCACGGTGCTTCAGCCCGAGTTCATGCAGAGCCTGCTCGGCTACACCGCCACCATCGCGGGCGAAGCCCTTACCGGGGGCGGAATCGCATTGCTCATCGTCATGCCGCTCGCCGGCATCGCCACCGGAAAATTCGCCGCGCGCAACCTGGCCGCGGTCGGTTTCGCCTTTTTCGCCGCGGCCTTCTACTACACCTCGACCCACATCGATCTGGGCATGAGCTTCGACAACAATACCTTCCTGCGCATCATCCTGATGATCCCGATCCCCTTCTGCTTTATCTCCATCACCAACGCGGCCTATGTCGGCCTGCCGCGCGAAGCCTCCAACCAGGTCTCGGGCATTATCAACTTCGTCCGCAACGTGGGCGGCAGCATCTTCATCGCGATCACCGGCGCGATCGTGACCAACCGCTCGCTCTTCCACCAGGCTCGACTGCAGAATGGCATGCAGCCTGGCAATCCGGTCTACGACAACTCCGTCAACGGCATGTCGAGCTACTTCGGCGGCTCGGTCGGCGCCGCCAACTCCAGCCACATGGCACAGGCCAGCATCTACCAGCAACTCAATCAGCAGGCCTCCGTCATGGGCTACCAGGACATCTACCGCATGCTGTGCTGGATGGCGGTCGCCATGGTCGCCTTCGCCTTCCTGCTCAGCAGGAACCGCCCAGGCGAAGGCGCTCCGGCAGGCGAAGCGGTCCACTAATCAGCCGAACCCGGAGCTAATCAGCCGAAGCCAGAGCATCGAGAAGACATCCCCGTCGCAGGGGCGGTGCGGGCTGACCTGGGACTGCAATCTCCTGGGTGGCCAAGATGCTTCAAGTTTCCCGGTATTTCTGCGAGCTGACGAACTGCAGGCTTGTGCGAGCAGCTTCATGATGGTGCTGGCACGGGCTCAGGGAAGCTCGGGTGCGAAGAGGTCTTTGTGGGTCTCGCGGCGGCGGATGAGGCGATGGCCGGCGCCGGTGACCAGGACCTCGGCGGGCCGTGGCCGGGTGTTGTAGTTGGAGGTAAGGCTCATGCCGTAGGCGCCGGCATCGAGGATGGCGAGCAGGTCTCCAGCTTTGACAGCGGGAAAGGCGCGGTCGCGGGCAAAGAAGTCTCCCGACTCGCAGACCGGGCCGACAATGTCGACGGGAGCGTTGCTTTGGGTGGCAGCGGGCTGCTTGACTGGCAGGATCTGGTGATGCGCCTGATAAAGTGCGGGGCGGATGAGGTCATTCATCCCGGCGTCGGTGATCAGGAATTTCTTCGCGCCGTTCTGCTTCACGTTCAGGACGGTGGTGAGGAGCGCGCCGGCCTGGGCGACGAGGAAGCGGCCAGGCTCGAGGAGCAGGTGCAGGCCGAGCCCCTCGGTGGCGGCGAGGATCTGAGCGGCGTAGCCGCGAACGGCTGTCGCGGGGTCGAAGGCGAGGTCTTCATATTCGACCCCGAGACCACCTCCGGCGTCGATATGCGTCAGGTTCACACCGTCGCTCTTCAACTGGACGATGAGCTCTCGGACGCGGGCGAGTGCGGCACCAAAGGGTTCGACTTCGCGAATCTGCGAGCCGATATGGACGCTGATGCCGGTGGGGATGAGCCAGCGGGATCTTGCGGCGCGGCGGTAGAGCGCCAGGGCGGCAAGGATGTCGATGCCGAACTTGTGGGCAGAGAGGCCGGTCGAAATGTAGGGATGGGTGCTGGCGAAGACATCGGGATTGACCCGCAGCGCGATGCGGGCGGGGATGCCCGCGCGTTGAGCGCGGGCGGCGATGAGATCGAGTTCGCTGTCGGATTCGACATTGAAGAGCAGGATTCCGGCGCTCAGGGCGGCGTCGATCTCCGGCGCCTGCTTGCCCACGCCGGCAAAGACGGTACGCTTCGCGGCCGGCCTGGCGGCCCTGAGGACCCTGGCAAGCTCGCCTCCTGAGACAATGTCGAAGCCGGCCCTGTGTGCGGCGAGCAGCTTCAGCAGGGCCAGCGAGGAGTTGGCTTTGACGGCGAAACAGACGGTGTGGGGCACCGCGGCGAAGGCGGACTGGAACAGCCGCAGGCGGCCGAGGATGTGCCGCTCGGAGTAGACGTAGAGCGGCGTACCGTGCTCGGCGGCCAGGGCGGTGAGCGATGTCCGGTCGCAGTGGAGGGTGCGTCTGCGATACGAAAAAGGACGTGCGGGGTACTTCGAGATCAATGCGGCGGTCTCCGGGCGGGGCATGACCAGTTTATTGCCCTGCGGGACGGACCCGCTCCGCGCGGGGCGGCCGCTTCGTGACTTACATTTGGCATTCGGCGCGCGTGGTGCCTCCGCTGGCTGCAAAGAGGCATTACTGCGGGGAGGAAGATCGCACCGTCACTGGCGGCAGGGCGTAGAGGGCGTCCGGCAGCAGAATCCAGGCGGCGATATAGAGCAGGACACCGAGTCCGGAGGTGATCAGCGTGAAGACGACGAAGAGGATGCGGGTCAGCAGAAGGTCCCATCCGTAGTGCAGGGCGAAGCCCGAGCAAACGCCGGCGATGGCGCGTGGATTTCGGGGCCGCACAATGCGCGTCTGGGTGTAGGGATTCGCCTGGGACGCGGCGAAAGGACGCCCGCAGGCGGGGCAGAAGTTGGCTTCAGGAAGGATCTGGCTGGCGCAGTGCGGGCAGAACATGGAAGGCTCCTCCCTTGGCTCATGAAGCGAATTTTGCGCTTTCACGTGCCATAAGGCTTTCTTTAGCATGGTACGCCTGGCCTGGCAGGAAAGTTCCCGCAACCCTTCAATCTGCCGTTCACGGTGCAGCTCGACGTCTGCGCCATGCGGTATTGTGGGTGCGAACCATACCGCGGGGTAAGGATGCGATGAGGCTGGGACTATTTACGCCGGTGTTCGGCAATCTTTCACTGGATGAGCTGCTGCAGCAGATGAAGCGGTATCCACAGATCACGGCGCTGGAACTTGGGTGCGGGGGATGGCCGGGCGCGAGCCACATCGATCCCGACGGGCTGCTGGGCGATGCGGAGGCCCGGCGGACGTATCGATCGCGGCTGCAGGACGCTGGACTGACGATCAGCGCTCTCTCCTGCCACAATAACCCGGTGCATCCGCGGCAGGCGATCGCCCGGCAGGACGATGCGACGTTTCGCCGGACGGTACGGCTGGCCGAGGCACTGGAGATTCCGGTGGTGGTGACATTTTCCGGATGTCCCGGCGCAAGCGAGCAGGATGTGACGCCGAACTGGATCACCGCGGCCTGGCCCCCGGAGTATCAACAGGCGCTCCAGTGGCAATGGGAGGAACGGCTGATTCCCTACTGGCGCGAGGCGGAGCGGTTTGCCGCGGAGGCCGGGGTGAAGGTGGCGCTGGAGGCTCATCCGGGATTCTGCGTCTATAACCCGGAGACGCTGCTGGCGCTGCGCGCGGCGACCGGACCCGCGCTCGGCATCAACCTGGATCCCAGCCACCTGTGGTGGCAGGGAGTCGATATCCCAGCGGCGATCGCGCTCCTGGGCGAGGCGATCTTTCACTTTCACGCCAAGGATGTCGCGCTGAACCCAGTGATGGCCGGACGCAACGGGGTGCTGGATGCGAAGAGCTATGGGCGGATGAACGAACGATCGTGGCTATTTCGCAGCGTGGGCTGGGGACATGGGGAGTTGGAGTGGAAGCAGATCGCGTCCGCGCTGCGGCTTGCCGGATACGACTCGGTGATGAGCATCGAGCACGAGGATGCGCTGGCCTCGACAGACGAGGGGCTGGCGTCGGCGGTAGGCATGCTCTCCCGGGTGCTGCTGACGCAAGCTCCGGTCGAAGCCTGGTGGATCTAAAGCCGTCGATGCCGGTTCCCGGTCTCCCGGGTGGCGAAACGGATCATGCGGCTTCGTCCTGCGTGCGAATTGCTTATGATGGGTCTATGTCCCTGACTCCTTTCCACATTGCTTTTCCGGTCGACGATCTGGCAGCGGCACGTGAGTTTTATGGACAGACCCTGGGCTGTCCGGAGGGACGCAGCAGCACGGAATGGATCGACTTCGACCTGTTCGGGCACCAGATCGTGGCGCACTACAAGCCGCGGGCCGCGGGTGAAGCGATCCATCACAACGCGGTCGACGGCCACGCCGTGCCGGTGCCCCACTTTGGAGTGGTGCTGACGATGGAGCAGTGGCAGGGACTGGCCGACCGGCTGGTGGCTGCGGGGCAGAAGTTCGAGATCGAGCCTTACATCCGCTTCAAGGGCGAGGTCGGCGAGCAAGCCACAATGTTCTTCTACGATCCAGCGGGGAATGCACTGGAGTTCAAGGCATTTGCCGACCTGACGCAGGTGTTCGCGAAGTAGACGGCCGGCCTGCGGCCCCGTCTTGAACACCAAATTCGAACACCGACGCTTGAAGTTCAGCAAGAGCGCTGGAACCAGGCCGCGTGCGAGTGAGCTGGAACCAGGCCGCGTGCGGCGGGTTATGCGTTCGCGCGGGTGTGTCGTCTAAAGCCGATGCGCTCGCTGTCCTCGGCTGAGCGGCCGCGCGATTGCCTCCCGGATGGGGCTTCGAGGGAAAAAGAACTGAAGTAACAACCACCTGCGCCGATTTAACTATCGCGGGGCCAGGTGGAAGGCGATGCACTCCATCCTCAATTTACTGCTGAGGTGGCATGGAAGCTCACCAAAGTGGGATGCCACGCCCCATTTGGTTTCCCCATGCTAGGAAGTGCAGTTCGGCCAGATTCACAGGAGATTTCCCTTGCAGACCAGCACACGCCTGAAAACTTTCGTAACCCGCGTTCTTGCCGCTGCGCTCGCCCTGTGCGGCGTTGCGATGGCTCCCCAGTCGCTTGCCGCGCAGGCGGTTGCCGTTCCAGGGGTCATCCCGGTCGGCAGCTCGGCGGCGCCAGTCAGCGTCACCCTCACGGTTCCCCAGGGAGGCGAAGTGGCCAGCGTGCAGATCTTTGGCCAGGGCAGCGCCAACGTCGACTTCATCAACGCTGGCGGCAGCTGCGCCGGCGCGACCCTGGGACCGAATGGCAACTGCACCGTCAGCGTCGTGTTTTCGCCGGCTTCACCAGGACCCCGTGCGGGCGCGGTGGTGCTGCTGGACAGCAGCAACCATGTCCTGGCGTCGCAGTTGCTCACGGGCTCGGCCAGTGGCTCCGTGGGGGTTTTCGTGCCGGGCATCATCAATACCGTGGCCGGAGACTACAACTGGATCTACGACGGGGACGGCGCGGCGGCAACGTCTTCGGGCATCTTCCTGCCGTTCGGCATTGCGGTCAATGCCAGGGGCGACCTGTTTATCGCCGATTCCAACAACAACCGTATCCGCAAGGTGGACGCCCAGACTCGCCTGATCTCGACGGTGGCTGGAAACGGGACGAGCGGATCGAGCGGGGATGGCGGCCTGGCGGTGAATGCCTCCATCAACACGCCCACCTCGGTGGCGCTCGACCCGGCCGGCAATATCTATATCGCCGACTCCGGCAATGCGGTGATCCGCCGCGTGGATGCCTTTACCGGGATCATCTCGACCTTTGCGGGCACGTTGGGCAAGGCCGGCTACGCGGGCGATCACGGTCCGGCGACCGGTGCCATGTTCAAGAGTCCGAACGGCATCAGCTTCGACCCCAGCGGCAATCTGTACGTCGCGGACACAGGCAACAACGCGATCCGCATGATCACCCCGGCGGGGATCATCTCGACCGTCGCCGGCAATGGCACAGCGGGTATGGCCGGCGACGGCGGACTGGCCACGCAGGCTCAGCTCTATGCGCCCTGGAGCGCGACGCCGATTCCATCGTCGGTGCCGGGCGTGTACGCCGGCTTCTATATCGCCGACCAGGGCAACCACAGGATTCGCGCGGTGGACGCCGCCGGCAACATCTCTACCTTCGCCGGCAGCACGGCGGGCTATGGCGGCGACGGCGGACCGGCCACACAGGCGCAGCTCTATGAGCCGGCCAGCGTGCTGGTCGACGTAGCCGGGAACATCTACATTGCGGACTCGGGCAACAACGTGGTGCGCCGCATCAGCGCCACCACCGGCGTGATCTCCACCTATGCGGGTAACGGCTCCGAGGCTTTCGCGGGGGATGGCGGCCCGGCCAGCCAGGCCGGCCTCTACGGACCCTATGCCTTCGCGCTCGATACGCAGGGCAGCCTGTACATCGCCGATGTCTTCCATAACCGGATCCGCAAGGTGGACGCGAACTCCGCCATTCTGCAGTACCCGGTGATGCGGGTGAATCGCATCTCCGCGCCGCTGACGCAGGCGCTCGAGAACGATGGAAACGCTCCCTTGAACATCACTCAGTTCAACGCTGTCTCCAACTCGCAACTGGATCCGAACTCCACCACCTGCAGCGAGGCGGCGCCGCTGGCCACGCTCGCACAGTGCACCATCGGCATCGACTTCGCCCCCACCACGACCGGCAAGCTGGTAGTCGGCGAGTTCGATGTAGACTCCAACGCCGGAAACTCGCCCGGGGTGATCAGCCTGACGGGCCAGGTACTGAACGTCAACCCCACGGTCGCAACCCTCACCTCGGGTCTGAATCCGAGCACCACGGGAACGCCTGTCACCTTTTCCGTCCTGGTCACAAGCAACGGGCAGACGCCGACCGGAACGGTGACTCTGCTGGACGGTTCCACTGCCATTGCCACCGGGACGCTGGGCGACGGCGGCGTGACCAACTTCACCATCTCAACGCTGACCAGCGGCAGCCATAACCTGACGGCATCCTACGCCGGCGACTCGCAGAACGCCTCCGCGGTCTCACCGGTGCTGGTGCAGGTGGTCAAGGATCAGCAGGCCGCCACCACGACCGCGCTTTCAGCAAGCGTGTCCACCGCGCCTGCCGGGGCGCCCATCACCTTCACCGCGACGGTCAACATTGTGACCGCGAACGCCGGAAACGGGGCGATCACCGGGTCGGTCGCGATCAAGCAGGGTGCGAATACGCTGGGCGTAGCCACCATCAACAACGCCACGGCGAACGGCGCAAGCGGCGTCGCGACCATTACGCTGACCAACCTGCCGGTCGGCACGGACAGCCTTACGGCGGTGTACGAAGGCAACAGCAACTACGCCGGCAGCACCTCGGGACCGGTGGTCGAGACGATCGTTCTGGCTTCCACCAAGACGGTGCTCACTTCGGCCGCCAGCCCCTCCGACGCGGGTGCGCCGCTCGCACTCACCGCCACCCTCACCTCGAATGGCGCGGTCCCGACCGGCTCGGTGAACTTCCTGGACGGCACCACCTCGCTGGGCTCTGCGGCCATCAACGCGCAGGGTGTCGCGACGCTCTCGGTGCCGGGCAAGTTCTGGACCGTGGGCAGCCATTCGCTGACCGCCGTCTATAACGGCGACGCCAACGATGCGGGCAGCACCTCGCAACCGCTGATCGAGGCCATCATCATCGCCAACACCACCACCACGCTGACCTCTTCGCTGAACCCGGCGGGGCTGGGCGCAGCCATCACCTTCAACGCGACCGTGACCAGCCAGGGCGGCACGCCGACCGGAACCGTGCAATTCTTCGACAATACGGCCGCGGGCACGGTGTCGCTGGGCACAGCCACGCTGGCGAGCAGCGGCGCGACCACCGCCACGGCGGCGGTAACGACCTCCGCGCTGTCGCTGGGCACGCACTCCATCACCGCGGTCTATTCGGGCGATGCGTTCGACGGCACCTCCACCTCGGCCGCGCTCTCGCAGAAGGTGCAGACCGCGACCATCGGGGTGACGCTGCAGAGCAGCGCCAATCCCTCGCTCTACCAGGCGCCGCTGACCTTCACCTCCAAGGTTACCGGCGACGGCTCGACCCCGACCGGATCGGTCATCCTCTACGACGGCACCACCACGGTGGGCACGGTTACGCTGCCTGCGAACGGTGTCGCCAGCTTCGTCAATCCGCCGCTCTCGATCGGCACGCACACGCTGGCCGCGACATATTCCGGAGACGCGAACCACGCGTCCGCCACCTCGCCCGCGGTCACTGAGAATATCCTGCAGGGCACTACGACCGCGGTGACGGCGAGCTCAACCTCCATCATCTCCGGCAACTCGGTCACGCTGTCCGCTCTCGTTGTGGGCAGCGCGGGCCAGGCGCTGACGGGAACCGTCAACTTCACCGATGGAACGAAGCTGATTGCGACGGCTGCGCTCAGCGCCTCCGGCGCGGCCACCACGACCTTCACGCCGGCCCCGGGCCAGCACGTGATCGCAGCCGCCTACTCGGGCGACGCCAACGATGCTTCGAGCGCATCGACCTCCACCACCGTGGCGGTCACCATTGCCACGACCCAGATCACCTTCGCTACCAGTGCCAACCCGCTGAACAGCGGATCGACGCTGACCCTGACCTCGAACGTCACCGGCAACGGCGGCGTGCCGACCGGCACGGTCACCTTCCACGATGGCGGAAGCGTCATCACCACGGTGCAACTGACCGCCAACGGCACGGCAACCTTCGCGCTGTCGACGCTGACGCCGGGAATCCACCAGCTCTCGGCCTCGTACTCCGGCGACACGAACGACAGCCCGAGCACGTCGCCCACCATCGCCGAGCAGATCGCGCAGAAGACATCCGTGGCGATCACCTCGAACGATAATCCCTCGCTGCTGCAGGACAATGTCACCATCACGATCACGGTTTCGAACGGCGCACCCAGCGCGCCGCCGACCGGCGCGGTGACTCTGACGGACGGCACAGCGGTTCTTGCCACGCTGATGCTGAACGGCTCCGGCGTAGCGACCTACACCATGCAGTCTCCGGCCGCGGGCGCGCACTCGCTGGTCGCGAGTTACGCCGGGGACAGCGCGAACACGGCCGCCAACTCGCAGACCTTCATCCAGACGGTGAACCTGCGGCCGACCACCACAAGCTTTGATCCTTCGATCACGGCCTTGTCGGCCGGTCAACCGATCACGCTGATCTCGATCGTGCAGGGGAACGGCTCGCATCCGCCGACTGGAAGCGTCACCTTCGCGGCCGGGTCGACGGTGCTTGGCACGGCCAGCGTCGATGCCACCGGGCTGGCGACACTGACGGTCACGCCGCAGCAGGGCAGCTACGCCACCGTCGCCCAGTACTCCGGCGACTCGCTGTACGCGGCTTCGGTATCGCCTGCGATTTCGATCGTGGTCGGTCCGACGACCGAGTTCACCATCAACCTGACACCGCCGACGATGTCCATGACGAGCGGCTCGCACGGATCGATGGCGATCAACATCACCTCGGCCTCCACCTTCGTGGACACGCTGGCGATGGGCTGCGCGGGGCTTCCAGTCGATGCCACCTGCACCTTCTCGACCAGCCAGGTGCCGGTCTCGAGTGGCACCCCGCAGTCGCTGACGGTGATGGTCGACACGGGTGATCCGCTGGGCGCCGGAACCAACGCCCGGCTGAACCAGCCCATGGAACTCTCCGGCACGGAGGAGTGCGCCATTCCCGCCGGACTTTTCCTGGCGCTGCTGATCGGCTGCAATCGCCGCCGGTTGCGCAGGATCAACCCGAGACTCGCCTTGTTCATGCTGCTGGTTCTGCTGGGAGCGGGTTCGACCGTGCTCTCCGGCTGCGCCTCCGATCTGAACACCCACCACACCCCTGCCGGCAGCTACACCTTCCAGATCGTAGCCACCGGCAACAAGACGGGCGTTACCCAGACCGCGACGGTGCAGCTCAAGGTCACCAACTAACCACTGCTCCCGTGGGTATGAACCGGACCCGCGGGTATGGACGCCGTTTTCGATCGAAGAAAACGGCCCTCATAAGACTGATCCAGAACACAGCAACAAGGGGAAATGCTCTCCATGAACCTCGCTCAAGTTCCCTCCCCAGGCCGCCGTCGTGACGATCGAGCCGGTTGTTTCGGTCGTCACACCGTCTTCTCCGCCCTGTCGGCTGCATTGGTCTGCGGCTGCGCGCTGCTCTCCGGCTCCGGCCGGGCCAGCGCGCAAGCGGCCCCCACCGCCATCGGACCGGGCTCTTACGTCAGCATCGGGCTGGAAGGCTCAGCTTTTCAGCAGGACTACGGGCACCACTTTCTGGGCGGCGAAGGCCTCTTCTCCGACGCCAATCTGTTCCGCCGCATTGGCATCGAAACCGAGATCCGCCAGCTCAACTTCCGCACTGTCGAGGATGTGAAGGAGACCACGTACCTGGGCGGCATCAAGATCTCGACAAACCCCAAGCGCTTCCGTCCGTATGTGAAGCTGCTTGCCGGACGCGGGAAGCTGGACTTCCCCTTCCACTACGCGATCGGCTCCTACTTTGTCGTGGCGCCGGGAGCGGGACTTGATTTCCACCTGCGCAACTCGCGCTTTTCGATCCGTGCGGTGGACGCGGAGTACCAGATCTGGCCGAAGTTTACCTACGGTGAGCTGCACCCCTACGGCATCAGCACCGGCATCAGCTTCGACCTGTTCTCGCCCGGCGGAAGCCCGCGCGGGCTGCGCTTCCGCTAGGGCAGTTCCCCTTCGGATGGGCGTTTTACAGGCAAAAAACTTTCGAGCCGTCCGGCGAGAAGTCTGCGCCGGACGATCGCTTTACGGACGATTGGTGCCTGATCCAAGGGAAAAACCCCGGATTCTGAGTCCGGGGTCAGGGTGATATCGCAAGGCGCAGAATGGCAGCGGTTACACCGCGTTCGACATCGAGTTGGTCAGCGAACCGAACAGGTTGGCGACCGTGTTTGCGTAGCTCTTCACACTCGCGGTCGCAGCCAGACCGATCAACGCCGCGATCAGCGCGTACTCGATCAGATCCTGACCGCTTTCGTCGTGCCAGAAGCACGTTCCACAGGTGCGGATTCGACGGCCGAGCCGCCGGACAAAGAACTTACAGCTCATGATCGGGCCAATCCTTGGCGGGCGCCAATTGATGTCGACACCTGACTAGACCCATCCTCGGCGCAATGGAGGGTCTGAGCAATCCCCCTTTGGAGCCATGTACGATCCCCCGGGGTGCCGGCCAGCACTCGACCCTGCTGGTTCTGGAGGACCTCCCGGGCAAGTTTTGCCATGTTAGGCCTTCTTCGTCGGTCCCAGGCTCAATCGGTCATTTTCCCGGTCACCCTTCCGGTGTCTCTTGTGTTCTGCGTCCGGCATATTGCACCGCCGCCATCGGGCCTGGTTTCACGGCTGCGTGCCGTCGCCCGGCTAGTCGGGACCTGGAGTGCCAAATGCGGGCTGAAGCAAGCGCACGATCGAACGGTGGGTTGATCTTAGGCGTCCGGCACGGCTGCAATGCACGAACCATTTCTCCCGCCCGGCAGGAACCGGTGATCGAAACCACGATCCGGAGGTCCTGGAAGTCCGCCGTCCTCAGCCTTTGCGTTCTGGTCGCGTCGATCTCATCGGTTGTGCCCAGGCTCGCCGCGCAGACCGGCGACGTCGTGGTTTCCACGAACACAACCTATCCGACAGGAACGTATCACCTCACCAGCCTCTCGGTCGAGAATGGCGCAACGTTGACGATCGGCGGCGGCTCGACTGTGACGGTCAGCAGCGCGCTGCTGGTGACGGCGAATTCCAACGTCGTGCTGCAGTCGATCAACAACGCTTCGCAGGTAAACGGAACCTGGCAGGGCGCGGGTGTGACGCTGAACGCGGGTTCAGTCCAGGTGGATGCCGGCAGCTCGATCAATGCAGACGGCCAGGGATATGTTGCGAATGCAGGTCCGGGCGGAGCTCCGGGCGGCTCAAGCGCGGGTGGATCCTATGGTGGGATGGGTGGAGTCGGA
>CAJCHN010000072.1 GCA_903970285.1 Rhodanobacteraceae bacterium
CCCAAAAGCCCGTATCGTGTGGGAGAACTATCCGCTGGTCGACCTTCATCCTTTCGCCGAGAAGGCCGCACTGGATGGTGTTTGCGTCGCGAAGAAGAGCAACGAAGCCTTTTTCGCCTATGCCGATGCGGTCTATGCGACGCAGGATAAGCTCACCGCGGACGAGGGCGAGGAGACCCTGAAGAACGCCATCGTCAAGGCAGGCGCCGATCCCGCGGCCGTCGCCGAATGTGCCAGGCTGCCGGAGACGAAGCATGCTGTGGACGCGTCGTTGAAGCTGGGGCAAGAGGTTGGCGTGGACCAGACGCCGATGCTGATGATCAATGGCCGTCTGCTTCCGCTGGGCGGCATCCCCTACGAGACGCTGAAGCAGATCGTCATCTTCCAGGCGGGGCTGGATGGTGTCTCAAGCGCGGCGGCGACCGCTCCTCTGGTGGGGCCGAGTCCGAAGTAGCCGCATCGGACTCTGCGCCGTACGCCGGTCGATCGAAGGATTGCAGATGCTCGATCGCCTCGCGTGCGCGCGCGCGCAACTGAACCATCTCTTCCGGCCTCTTCCGGCGGAGCGTGGTGTACGGCATCTGCAGCCGGAAGTTGCCGCGCAGACGCTCTTCATTCCGCTCCAGGAAGGTCCAGTAGAGGGCGGTGAACGGGCAGGAGCCGTCACCGCTCGACTGCTTCGGATCGTACTGGCAGTGGCCGCAGAAGTTCGACATGCGGTGGATGTATGCCGCGCCCGACACATACGGTTTCGTGGCGGTCAGCCCACCGTCCGCATAGGTGGCCATCCCAAGAACGTTCGGCTCGACCACCCAGTCGTACGCGTCCACATACGCAAACCAGAACCAGTCCGTCAGCTCGCGGGGCGAGAAGCCGCACAGCGTCGCCAGGTTCGACAGCACCATCAGCCGCGTGATGTGATGCGACCAGCCCTCCTGCACCACCTGCGCCACCACGCTGTCCACGCAGTGCAGGCCGGACTGCGTTCCCCAGTAGACCGCCGGCAGCGGCAGCCTCGCGCCGAGCGCGGACGGAGTCGCCCCCGCGTACGGGTCCGTCTTGCCGGGGTGATAGGCTGCAGCCGCTACGGGCGTACTGTCCGGCGATACCTCCTGCTGTACCTTCCGCTCTTCCTGCGGCACATGGCCTGCGAGCAGGCGATAGCCGTCCGTCTGCTCATGCACATGCCGCATGAACTCGCGCCAGCCCAGCAATTGCCGGATGAAGCCTTCGGCTGAGGCCATCGGGACTTCCCCCTCGAGTGCAAGCTTTTCTACATCCCGGATCAGGTCGGACGCGAGCAGCCGGCCAAGGTTCAGCAGCACCGAGGTCTTCGAGTGGAAGAGCTGCACCTCATCGTCACGCATCGCATCTTCAAAGCGGCCGAAGTGCTCGAGCGCATGCGCCAGGAAGAATTTCCAGAACGCGTCCGCCTCAGCCTGCGTGCAGGGCAGGTTGAACCCGGCGGTTGTGCCGAAGTGATGGGCGTAGGTCTGCTCGACAAAGCCCATAACCTCATGGGTGATCGCATCCGGCGGAAACACCGGAAAGCGCGGCACCGGAACTTCGCCTCGATAAGCATTGCGATTCTCTGCATCGAACGAGAACTTTCCGCCGACTGGTCTCCCGCTCTTCATCAGGATGCCTGTCTGCTGGCGCATGCGGCGGTAGAACCGGTCCATGACGTACGTCTTGCCGGCTTCGTAGCTCCCGTACACTGTGGTGAAGTCCTCGCTTGCGGAAGCCCAGGTCGTATCGGCGACAAAGTCGATCTGCAACCCGCGCTCGAGCGCACTCGCAAGATCAAGCCGCAGTTCACGCTCGGCAGGCTTCATGCAGGTAAGGGGCGGCAGCTTACGCTTGTGCTGTAGCGCCAGCAGCGCCGTGCCGTGCGAGTCCGGCGAAGCATGATAAAGAACGCTCACTCCTTTGGCCGCCTGCTCCAGCGCAAAGTGCCGCATGTTGCTGATCAGGACCACCAGCTTCTTTTTGTGGTACGGCCGTCGCAGAGCCTTCGCTGTGGACTCCACGATGACAATCCCGGTTTCATTTGCCGGCTGCTCCGTCAGAGGTCCCGTCCGGTCGGTAAAACGGTCATAGGGCACGTAGATCCAGCGACGCTGCTTGATCTCCGCGGCGGTCGGAGCGTGCTGCGCGATCTGCTGCTGGAACGTGGCCATAGCTCAGCTTAAACGGCAGTTCGCCAGATTTCGGAACGCTTCGTACACCGGCTTTCCGACTCGTCAACATGCGGTCCACTCCGGCTTGGCTTTATCGATTGCGCTGCACCAGATGGCGGTGCGAAAGGTAGTGGCGCGTGCCTTTCGGAGCTGGATGAGGCGTGGCCAGCCGAACAAATCCTTCCGCCGCCGCGAACATGCCCAGCAGCGGCGCGGCAAAGTAGATCCAGATCGCTGTCCAAAGATGGGCAAACACCGCCGAACCCACGGTCCGCGCCGGATTGATGCTGAAGCCGCTGACCGGCGCGAGGAAGATGATGTAGTTGGCGATCAGCAAACCCACAAAAAAAGGCGTGAACCGCGCCAGACGCTCCCGGTTCGAGCTCTCGAGCACGACCGTCATCAACAGCGCAGCCATCAGGAGTTCGGCGCAGAAGGCGCCCGCTTCTCCGCCCAGTCCAGGCACGGTCACGGCGTAGTTGACCTGCGGCAATGCAATCCTCCATCCGAGCAGAAGCGCCGCGAAGCCTACGCCGCCGATCGCTCCGGCAAAGTGCGCCATGACGTAGAAGACCGCATCGTACGGGCCAATCTTTCCCAGGCGAAAGAACGTAAGCGTGATGGCCGGATTGAAGTGAGCGCCCGAACGTTTGCCCCACGGCGACTGGATGATGGCAATCGCGGTCAAAGCCATGGCCACGCCCATCAGCACGCGGGCAAGCCATGGGTTTCGGGTGGGAGTGATGGCCGGGTCGAACAGCAGCACCGTGAATACGCATGCCGAGATCATGAACGCAGCCAGCTCCGCGGCTTCATAGCAGTAAAGCGGCCAGTCCGCACGCAGCGCCGCCAGCGGTCCGCTGAACTTCGACGCCCGCGGAGTGAGTGACGCCCGCGGAGTGAGTTTCGGCATAGGCATGGGCAGGTCGGCTGCAACGTGACGGAGCGTCGCGTTCAAGCTTCGCGTTTATGGGTTCACGATGGACGCGAACTCATGGATGGTGTGGGCAATCTCGTCGTCCGAAGTGTAGAAGTGCGGTGCGATGCGCACCCCGGCTCCGGGGCGGAAGTCTACGAGGATCTGTCTCCGGCCGAGTTCGGCGACGATCGCTCGCCCATCCTCATCGGGCACCCCGAGGATGACCGTTCCGCCGCGGTGTTCCGGGTCGCGTGGGCTGCGGACCGTCAGCCCGGCAGCATCGGCAAGTTCAATCAACCGCTGGGTCTGGCGCACCGACTTCTCCCGAATCGCAGGAACGCCAATCTCCGCAACGATCTCGTACCCCGAGCGCGCGGAGTACATGGCCGGAACGTTTGGCGTTCCGTTCAGAAAACGATGGATGTCCGGCGCATACTCGATCGGTCCAGCCTCGAAGTCGAACGGACGTGCATGCGCTGCCCAGCCGGTCGCCGCAGGCTCCAGGCTCGCATCCAGATCCGGGCGCACGTACAGGTATCCGGCGCCCGGCCCTCCCAGCAGCCACTTGACCGAGCCGCCAGTGGCGAAGTCGACGCCCAGCGCCGTCACATCGAGCGGGACGATCCCGGCCGACTGGTACAGATCGGCAACCAGATAGGCACCTGCCGCGTGGGCCCGTTCAGCGATGGCCGCCAGATCCTGCAGCGCGCTCGAACGAAATGCCACATGCGAGATGCTGACCAGGTGCGTGTCTTCATCGATGGCATCGAGGATGTCTTCGAGCGGCACCGTCAGCCCATCCTGCGAAGCCACCGAAACAATCTCCGCACCCTGCCGCTCGAGCCCATGGTAGATGTAGTCGTTCGAGGGAAAGTTGAGGCCGTCCGTCACCAGCTTGTTGCGTGGTCCGCTCCAGTCGAAGCAGGACGTGACCAGCGCCTGACAGATGGAGACATTCTGGTGCATCACCACGCGGCCTGGGGGCGCGCCGATGATTCGCCCGATGAGATCGCCGCAGGTCACCGGCATCTCCCACCAGCCCTCTTCCCAGGCGCGTATTCCCCGCGTCGCCCAGGTGCGGGTAAACTCGGCCAGCGCAGCCTCCGCCCGGCGGGGCATCGGCCCCAGGGAGTGGCTGATCATATACGTCGTGTGTTCAAGGATGGGAAACTCCTGCCGCCAGGCAAGCAGCGGGTCGGACGCGGTCAGCCCGCGAACAGGCGTGGGTGCGAGGGTGCTCATCGATTCTCCTGAGCCGTTGGATGTGCGGATCCTTGCTGGCGGCGAACCCGGATCCCATAGCCCGCCGAGAGCAGCAGCAGAAACGGCACG
>CAJCHN010000073.1 GCA_903970285.1 Rhodanobacteraceae bacterium
GGCATGGTCTGCGGCTTCGCGCTTAACCTGTGGCTCTGGCAAGGAACATTTCCCATGCACCTCGGCGCGCTCACCATCCCGCACATCGCCTTCACCTGGTTTGTCCTGATCGGTGCCGCCGCGACGTTCGCGCTCGGTTCGCTGTTCTCTGTCGCCTTCCGCCACAGGAAAACCGCCGCTGTAGCCGCCCTGCTCTTGTTTTCCTTCGCGTCCTTTGCGCAATCTCCGCGTTCTTGGCGCATTGCTTTCAGCCCCGACCCGCACAAAGCCGATTTCTCCGAGGTCTCCACCCTCATCAACCAGGCCATTTCCGAAAAGAAGCTGCCCGGCGCCGTCGTCCTCATCGGCCACGACAACAAGGTCGTCTTCGAACATGCCTACGGCAACCGCGCGCTCGAGCCCGCCATCGAGCCCATGACCGAAGACACCATCTTCGACATGGCCTCGCTCACCAAGGTGATCGTCACTACCACCGCCATCCTGCAGCTCTACGATCAGCACAAGATCGACCTCGACGCGCCAGTCGCCAGGTACCTGCCGGAGTTCGCGCAGAACGGTAAGGAGAAGATCACCGTCAGGGAACTTCTCACGCACTACTCCGGCCTTCCGCCTGACGTGGACTTGAAAGACCCTTGGGGTCTGGCCGCGCCCGACAAAGCCGAAGCCATCCGCCGCGCCATGGCCTCGGTCCCCGACAGCCCACCCGGGCTGACTTTCAAGTACTCCGATATCAACTTCATCACGCTGGGTGCTCTCGTCGAGAGCGTTTCGGACGAAACCCTCGACAGTTACGCTAAGCTTCACATATTCGATCCATTGGGGATGACCGAGACCACCTACCACCCAATCTACGGTTATTGCAGCCCAGAGCAAAGCTGGACGCCTCCTCCCTACGGTCACACCAGACCCAGTGTGCCTCCCCATCCTTGCTCGGACAGTGCAAACGCAATCGGCATGATGTTCCTGTGGTCGAAAAACCTTCGCGTCGCCCCTACCGCCCACGACGACCAGGGCACCGCCGCCACCAATCCCGACTTCGACCACATCCTGCGCGGGACTGTCCATGATCCCACGACCCGCCGCATGGGCGGAGTCGCCAGCCACGCCGGCCTCTTCTCCACCGCGCACGACATGAGCCTGTTCTGCCAGGCGCTGCTCGACAAGCTCCTGCATAACACCGGCCCGTTTCCCGTCTCGCAAGCCACGCTGAAGATGGCCGTCAGCCCCAACGAACCCGCCATCGCCGTCAACACCGCCACCATCTTCACCCCGGACGGTGAGACCACCAAAGGCGTCGCCTCGCACGGCCTCGGCTGGGACCTGAACACGGCATACTCGCGTCCGCGCGGCAGCATCTTCCCCATTACCACGCGGGAGCACGCGGGCAGCTTCGGCCACACCGGCTTCACCGGCACCAGCCTCTGGATCGACCCCACCTCCGACACCTACGTCATCCTGCTCGCGAACGCGATCCATGTTCCCGGGGCCGCATCCATCTCGCACCTGCGCGGCGAAGTCGCTACCGCCGCCGCCAAGGCGCTCGGGCTCGGAACCACCCTGGGTACCTCATCCCTCTCGACTTCTGCGAGGAATGGGCCTGCGAGCGGAGCTCAAACCTCCCCTAGCGGCGCGTCACAAACCGAGACCGGCATTGACGTCCTCGAATCCAATGGCTTCGCCCCCCTCAAAGCCCTTGCCGCATCTCACGGCGGCCACCTCAAGCTCGGCCTGCTGAGCAATCAATCCTCCCTTGACTCGCAGGGCAGGCGCACCATCGACGTTCTCGATGCGGCCGCGAAAGCGAACCCCGAACTGGAGCTCAGAACCCTCTTCGCACCAGAACACGGCCTTGCCGCGCACCAGGATACCGAGCACCTCACCGCCGAATCCGATCCCGCAACCGGCATTCCGGTCATCAGCGTCTACGGCCCCAAAGCCGCCGACAAACACCCCAGGCAATCCGACCTGAAACAGCTCGACGCCGTCGTCATCGACCTGCAGGACGCCGGCACCCGCTTCTGGACCTACGAAACCCTCACCGGCTACTTCCTCGAAGCGTGCGCCGAAGCCAAGATCCCGCTGATCGTTCTGGACCGCCCGAATCCTCTGGGCGGAGTGTCAGTCCAGGGCCCCACGAGCGATCTCGGCGCCGAGAACTACAACGACTTCATGCCCATCCCGCTTCGCCACGGCCTCACGCTCGGCGAGCTCGCCCGCTACTTCAACGCGAACGCCGTCAAAGCCCAGTACAAGCCCGATCTGCTCGACGCCGGCACCGTCCAGCTCGGCCCTGACACCGCTGAACGCAAGCCCGCCGCCACGCAGCCGGGCCTGCATGCCGAGGTCACCGTCATCCCCATGCGCCACTGGAGCCGCGACGAGTACTGGCCGCAGACCGGCCTCACCTGGACGCCGCCAAGCCCCAATCTGAAATCCGCCCGCGCCGCCATCCTCTACCCCGGCGTCGGCCTCACCGAGCAGACCAACATCTCCGTAGGCCGCGGGACCGAAAGTCCGTTCGACAATCTCGGCGCACCCTGGATCGACGCGCAGCAGCTCACTGCCTACCTCACCGCGCGCAAGATCGCCGGCATTGAGATGACGCCCACCCAGATCGCCGTCGCCGAAGACACCAACCACTATCCCTTCCATGGCCAAACCATACCCGCCATTCACTTCAACGTCACCGATCCCACCCACTTCGACTCGCCGCAGTTCGGGGTCGAACTGCTCGCTGCGTTGCACCGCCTCTACCCCGCCCAGTTCCACCTCGACCTGGTCAAAAACCTCCTCGTCAATGCGGAGACGCTGGCTGGCGTCAAAGCCGGTCGTGACCCCCGCGACATCGCCGCGCAGTGGTCTGCCGGCATCCACGCCTTCGAGCGGGCGCGCCAGTCTTTTTTGTTGTACTAAGTTTTCTGACCCATCTGGTGTACGGGCGCGGCTGTGTTCCCGCTTACGCCGCACTCCCTTTCTCTCTACAATGTCGGCAGGAGACCCGCCATGCCCCGCATCCACTTCCAGCAGCAGCTCGTAGCTCTCAAGGACAAGCTTCTCGCCATGGCCGCACTTTCGCAGCAAGCACTTGAGTTCTCCGTCGAAGCCTATCTGAACCGCGATCTCGGGCTCTCCAGCCACGTCAAGGAGATTGAAGAGGCCATCAACACTGCCGAACGCGATGTAGACGAGATGGCCTACGACCTGCTCGCCAAGGAGCAGCCCATGGCCATCGACCTGCGCTTCATCCTTTCCGTCATCAAGATCAACGCCGACCTCGAACGCATCGGCGACCAGTCCGCCAACATCGCCCAGCGCGCGCAGTCGCTCCGCGACGCCCCGCAGATCGCGCTTCCCGTTGACATTGAGCAGATGGGCGATAAGGTCGGCGTCATGATCCGAACCGCCATCCAGTCCCTCCTCGAAGCCGATTGCAAGCTCGCGGAATCTGTCCTGACCATGGATGATGAGATCGACGAGATGAACCGCACCGTGCAGACCGAACTGATCGATGTGATGCAGCACCAGCCGGAGATCAGCGAGCAGGCGCTG